>JAHWJR010000030.1:3444-14507 GCA_019348335.1 Actinomycetota bacterium | reverse complement strand
CATGGTCGCCCACCAGGTGTTCGTCCGCATCACCACCGGGCCACGGTCCGGGGGCACCGAGGGCGAGCGGGCTCGCTGAGCCGTCGCCGCCCGTTGCCGCCGGCGTCCACCCTCCGTTCACGCCACGTTTCGCTTCCGGTCGTTCGCCCGTAGGGTCAAGTTGTCGGTCCTTGCCGTCGATAACGCCCGGGGGGCACCTCGCTTCCCACTCGCCGCACCCCTCGGAGGACGTACCACGTGGTCGACCACTTCTCTCTGGCCGCCGGCCCGCGCCGCGTGGCCCTCTACTCCCACGACACCCAGGGCCTGGGCCACGTCCGGCGCAATCTGGCCCTGGCCGACGCCCTGGCCGCGGCCGAGCCCGCCTCGCAGACGTTGCTCATCACCGGCGCGCCGTCCGCCGCCGCCCTGCCCCTTCCGCCCGGGGCCGATTTCGTGGCCCTGCCCGCTCTGGCCAAGCGGGGCGACGGGGAGTACCACCCCCGTTCGCTGAGTGGGTCGCTCGCCCGGCTGGTGCGGCTGCGCTCCGAGGTCATCTCCGCCGCCCTGGGCGCCTTCGAGCCCGACGTGCTCATCGTCGACAAGGTGCCCCGGGGGTTCTCCGGCGAGCTCGAGCCGGCCCTGCGCCGGTTGCGGGCCTCGGGCCGGACCCGCTGCGTGCTGGGCCTGCGGGACGTGCTCGACACCGCCCCGGTGGCCCGGCGGGAATGGCAGGAGTCGCGGGCCACGCAGGCGGTGGCCCTCCACTACGACGCCGTGTGGGTCTACGGCGACCCAGCGGTGTACGACCCGGTCTGCGAGTACGGGCTGCCGGCCAGCGTGCGGGCCAAGGTCTCCTACACCGGGTACCTGGCCAACGGGCGCCCGGTGCCGCCTGCCGGCACCACGCCGCCCCCGCCGCCCAGCCCCTTCGCCCTGTGCCTGGTCGGAGGTGGGCAGGACGGGTTGGCCCTGGCCCGCAGCTTCGTCCGCAGCCGGTTGCCGTCGGGGATGCGCGGGGTGGTGGTGACCGGTCCCTACATGGACCCGGGGCATCGGGAGGACCTCCACCTGCTGGCTGCCAGCCGGTCCGACATGGTGGTGAACGACTACGTGCTCGACCCCGAACGGTGGATCGGTGCCGCCGACCTGGTGGTGTCCATGGCCGGCTACAACAGCGTCTGCGAGATGCTGGCCCACCGCAAGCGGGCCCTGCTCGTGCCGCGGACCCGGCCACGGGCCGAGCAGCTGGTGCGGGCCCGCCGGCTCGAGCAGCTCGGCCTGGCCGACCTCCTCCACCCGGACGACCTGTCGTCGGCACGCCTGTCGGGGTGGATGGCGGGAGCTGCCGGCGCCGGCCCCGTGCGCGGCGCCCACGTCGACCTGGACGGGCTGGCCCGGGTGCCGGGTCTGGTCGACGCCCTCCTCGCCGCTGGGCCCGCCCAGCTCGCCCAGATCGCCCGCCGGTCGAGCGAGAGGGGTGCGGTCGATGTCGCCGTCTGAGCCGGGGCCGCGGATCGGCTACGTGTTGAAGATGTACCCCCGCTTCTCGGAGACCTTCATCGTCAACGAGCTCCTGGCCCACCAGGCCGCGGGTGTCGACCTGGAGATCTTCTCGCTCCGCCCGCCTCGGGACGGCCGCTTCCACGAGAACCTGGCGCAGGTACGGGCGCCGGTGACCTACCTGGCCGACCGGTTGCGCCGCACCCCCGACCTGTGGGATCTGCTCGGCACCGCCACCGCCGAGCTTCCGGGGTTGGAGCGCCACCTGCGCGAGCTGCTGGCCGCCGACGTGCACGACGCCGCCCAGGCCGTCGAGCTGGCGTTGCTGGTCCGGGCTCGGGAGATCGACCACCTGCACGCCCACTTCGCGTCGGTGGCCACGACCGTGGCCCGGCTGGCGTCGCTGCTCGCCGGCGTGCCCTACACCTTCACCGCCCACGCCAAGGACATCTTCCACGAGGAGGTCGACCCCGACGACCTGGGCCGCAAGCTGGCCGAGGCGGCGGCGGTGGTGACGGTGAGCGAGTTCAACGTCGAGCACCTGCGCTGGACCTACGGGGCGGCAGCCGCCGGGGTGCACCGGGTCTACAACGGCCTCGACCTCGACCGGTTCGCCTACTCCAGCCCCAGCCGGCGCCCGCCCCTGATCGCCGGCGTGGGCCGGCTGGTGGAGAAGAAGGGGTTCGCCGACCTCGTCGACGCCTGCGCCGTGCTGGCCGGGCGCGGACGGCGGTTCCGCTGCGAGATCGTCGGGGCCGGCCCCGAGCAAGAGGCGCTGCGCCGGCGTGTCGCCGCCTCCGGGCTGGAGGACATCGTCCGCCTGCGGGGCCCCCTGCCCCAGGACGAGGTCCGCTCTCTGGTGACGGGGGCGGCGGTGCTGGCCGCACCGTGTGTCGTGGGTACCGACGGCAACCGTGACGGTTTGCCGACGGTCCTGCTGGAGGCCATGGCCCTGGGCACGCCCTGCGTGGCGACGCCGGTGACGGGCATCCCCGAGGTGGTGCGCCACGAGCGGACGGGTCTGCTGGTCCCCGAGCACGACGCCGAGGCCCTGGCCGGCGCCCTCGAGCGGCTCCTCGACGACGCCGCCCTGCGGGAGCGCCTGGCGCTCGCCGCCCGCGCCCTGATCGAGGACGAGTTCGACGTCCACCGCCAGGCCGCCCGCCTGCGCCGGCACTTCGCCGGCGTGGCGGTGGCCCCGGTGCCGGTGGCCGACGAGGTGTGCGCCTGATGCGGATCGCCTACGTGTGCGCCGACCCCGGCCTGCCCGTGTTCGGGCGCAAGGGCGGCTCGGTCCACGTGCAAGAGGTCGTCCGGGCGCTGGTGCGCCGGGGCGACGAGGTCCACCTGTTCGCCACCCGCTGGGGCGGGGAGGCGCCGGGCGACCTCGCGCCGGTGGTGGTCCACGCCCTGCCCGAGGTGGGCCGGGGGCCGGCCGCCGAGCGGGAGGCCCGGGCCCGGGCGGCCGACGCCGGCCTGGCCGAGGCCCTGGCCGCCGCCGGGCCCTTCGACCTGGTCTACGAGCGCTACTCGCTGTGGAGCCGGGCGGGCATGGCCGAGGCCCGCCGGGCCGGCGTTCCCGGCGTGCTGGAGGTCAACGCCCCCCTGGTCGAGGAGCAGGCGCGGCATCGCGTGCTGGTCGACCGGGCCGGGGCCGAGGCGGTGGCGCGGGGCGTGCTGGCCGACGCCACCGTGGTCGCCGCCGTGTCCGAGGAAGTGGCCGCCTGGGCCCGGCAGTGGTCGCCGGCGCCCTCCCGGGTCCACGTGGTGGCCAACGGCGTCGACCCCGAACGCATTCGCCCGGCCCCCCGCGCGCCCGACCCGGAGACGTTCACCGTGGGCTTCGTGGGCACCCTCAAGCCGTGGCACGGGCTGGACACGCTGGTCGACGCCATGGCCCTGCTGGCCGGCGACCCCGGTTGGCGCCTGCTCGTGGTCGGCGACGGCCCCGAGGCGCCGGCGCTGGCCCGCACCGTCGAGCAGCGGGGGCTGGCGGCCAGCACCGAGCTCACCGGCGCCGTCGACCCCGCCGCGGTCCCCGGCCACCTCGCCCGCATGGACGCCGCCGTGGCGCCCTATCCGGCGCTGGACGGGTTCTACTTCTCGCCGCTCAAGCTCTACGAGTACCTCGCCGCCGGCCTGCCGGTCGTCGCCAGCTCGGTGGGGCAGGTCGCCGAGGTCCTCGACCACGGCCGGACGGGCGTCCTGTGCCCGCCCGGCGATCCGGCGGCGCTGGCCGCGGCGTTGGCCGGGCTGCGGGCCGACCCCCGCCGATGCCAGGCGCTGGGCCGGGCCGGGCGGGCCGAGGTGGTGCGCCGGCACTCGTGGTGCCAGGTCGTCGAGCGCGTCCTCGCCCTGGCCGGCGCCGGCAGTGACGCCGGTGCCGACCACGCCGTCGGGGCGGTGGCCTGACCATGGCCTCCTCCACCGCCACCACCCTGCGCCAGGCCGTGCCCGGCCTGGTGCAGACCACGAGGCGCTTCTCGCCGCACCTGCGGGGGGAGCGCAAGGTCATCGCCGGCGGTTCGGTCGCCCTGCTGGCCGAGGTGGTCCTGCGGCTGATCGAGCCGTGGCCGCTGAAGTACGTCATCGACACCATCGTCGAGGCCTCCGGTCCCGGGGCGTCGGTCCCCGCCGGCGCCACCAAGGTCCTGGCCCTGGCCGCGCTCGCCGTGGTGGGCGTCACCGGGCTGCGGGCCCTGGCCTCGTACCTGTCGACCGTGGCCTTCGCCCTGGCCGGCAACCGGGTGCTCACCTCGGTGCGGGCCCAGCTCTACGGCCACCTCCAGCGACTCTCGCTCTCGTTCCACAGCAAGGCCCGCAGCGGTGAGCTGCTCACCCGCATCACCGGCGACGTGGGCCGGCTCCAGGAGGTGGCCGTCACCGCCGCCCTGCCCCTGGTGGGCAACGTCGTGACCCTGTTCGGCATGGTGGCGGTGATGCTGTGGGTCGACCCGGTGCTGACCCTCGTCGCCCTGGTGGCGCTGCCCGCCTTCGCCGTCACCGGTGTGCGCATGACCCGGGCCATCACCACCGTGTCCCGCACGCAACGCCGCCAGGAGGGCCAGCTGGCGTCGGTCGCCGCCGAGTCGCTGGGCGCCATCAAGGTGGTGCAGGCCTACTCGCTGGAGGCGACCCTCGAGGAGTCCTTCGCCGCCAGCAACAACAAGAGCCTGCGCGACGGCGTCAAGGGCAAGCGCCTCTCGGCCGGGCTGGAGCGCCGGACCGACGTCCTGGTGGCCATGGCCACCGGCCTGGTGCTGTACCTGGGCGCCCGCCGGGTGCTGAGCGGGGCATTGACCGCCGGCGAGCTGGTGGTGTTCATCAGCTACCTGAAGCAGGCGTTCAAGCCGCTGCGGGACGTGGCCAAGTACACCGCCCGCCTGGCCAAGGCGTCGGCCTCGGGTGAGCGGATCATCGAGCTGCTCGACGTCATGCCCGACATCGTCGACGCGCCCCACGCCCGGAAGGCCCCTGCCTTCCGCGGCGAGGTCCGCCTCCGGGGCGTCAGCCTGGCCTACGAGCCGGGGCGGCCCGTGCTCCACCAGGTCGACCTGCACGTCCGTCCCGGGCAGCGGGTGGGCGTGGTGGGGCCCTCGGGGGCGGGCAAGTCCAGCCTGGTGGCGCTGCTGGCCCGCCTGCACGACCCCTCCGAGGGCAAGGTCCTCGTCGACGGCCACGACCTGCGCGACCTCACCCTCGAGTCGGTGCGCCGTCAGGTGGCCATTGTCCTCCAGGACAGCGTGCTGTTCGCCACCAGCATCCGGGAGAACATCGCCTACGGCGCCCCCGGGGCCAGTGACGACGAGATCGAGGCCGCCGCTCGCCTGGCCAACGCGCACGACTTCGTCACCGCCCTCCCCGAGGGCTACGACACCGTCGTCGGTGAGCGGGGGGCCACGTTGTCGGGCGGCCAGCGCCAGCGCATCGCCATCGCCCGGGCGGCGGTGCGCCAGGCGCCCATCGTGGTGCTCGACGAGGCCATGGCCGGGCTCGACCAGGACAACGAGGAGGCGGTGGACAGCGCCCTGCGCCGGCTGACCGCCGGCCGCACCACCTTCGTGATCGCCCACGACCACGCCGCCGTGGTCGACGCCGACCTGGTGGTCCGCATCGAGGGCGGGCGCATCGTGGCCCAGGGCCCGCCCGAGGACGTGCTCGGCACCAACGAGGCCCAGGCCCGCAGGGCGAGGCGGCACCGCTCCAGCCGGCTGGCCGCGCCGGTCGGCCGTGGGCCCACGGCGGGGAGGGGAACGGGTGCTCGCACCCGCTGACGCCGAGGTCGCCCGGCGCGACCCGGCCGTGCCCGGCATCGCCCTGGTGCTCGACCCCGAGGCCGTGCTCGCTCGGCTGCAGCAGCGGCACCCGGAGGCGGGACTGGTCGCCGCCGAGGCGCTCTACGTGCGCTACAAGCCGGCCACCAGCTGCCTGGTGGGCTACCGCCTGCACCGGGCGGGGCCGGCGGGGCCGGCGCTCGAGGTCTCGGTCAAGGCCTACCGGCAGGGCGACGGGGCCAAAGCGGCCAAGACGGCCGAGGCGGCCGAGGCCGAGGCGGGGCCGGCGGGGGCGACGCCGGCCGGTTCCGGTGGGGATTGGCCGGTCACGACCTTCGCCGACGAGCTGGTGGTGGTGGCGCCGGCGGGAGCTGACCGCGACCTGCCGGCACTGGCCCGCCTGGTGCAGCCCGATCAGCGCCGCCGGCTGTTGCAGGCGCTGCTTCCCGAGGCCTCCGACCTGCACGCAGCCGATCCCCGATGCGTGCGCTACAAGCCCGAGCGCCGCTGGGTCGGCGTGGTCGATCGGGACGGCGTGCCCGTCGCCCTGGTGAAAGCCTTCGGCGCCGGCGAGCTGGCCCGTGCCCGCGCCGGGCTGGTCTTCGCCGGGCGGACCGGGCTGGTGGTGCCAGCTCTGCTGGGGACGTCGAAGCGAGCCTGCGCCCTCGCCGGCTCGTGGCTGCCCGGGCAGCCGCTCATCGACCGGCTCACCGGCCCCGAGGCCGCCACCGCACCCCTCGCCGAGGTGGGCGCCGCCCTGGCCACGCTGCACGCCACGCCACCCCGGCGACTGGTCCACGAAGCCCCCGACGTCGACGCCGTGGCCACCACCACGGCCGCCGCCGCGGTGGGCGCCCTGGTCCCCCGGCTGGGCCCGGCCGCTGCTTCCGCCGCCGCCAGCCTGTGCCGGCGCCTGGCCGCCCTGCCGGTGCGCACCGCCGCCCGCCACGGCGACTTCTCCGCCGACCAGGTGGTCCTCGGGAGGCGCGGGGTGGGCCTGATCGACTTCGACAACACCGCCGTGGGCGACCCCACCGCCGACCTCGGGCAGTTCCTGGCCGATCTCGAGGCCGCCGAGGTCGACGGGCGGTTGGCGCCGGGACGGGCCCGCTCGCTGGCGGCCGACCTCGTCACCGGCTACGAGGGGGCGGGCGGTGTCGTGCCCGACGGTGCCCTGGCGCTGCACACCGCCGCCGCCGTGGTGCGCCGGGCCGTGGAGCCGTTCCGGCACCGCCGGCCCGACTGGCCCCGCCGTACCGAGGAGCTGCTCGACCGGGTGGCCGCCCTCGCCGGCGAAGGCGCCCGCCAGTGAGGGGGGGCACCGCCTCGCCGCCGTCCCCGCTCCAGGCGGAGGCGGAGCACCAGCTCGCCGAGCTGCGGGGGGCGGATGGACCGCTCCGGCTCCGCCGCGCCTGGCCCCGAGGGCCGGGGCACCTGCTGCTCGAGTACGTCGAGCCCGGCGGTGATCCGGTGCCGGGGCAGTGGTTCGCCGACCCGGCGCGCCTGGCCGAGGTGGCCGCCGGGACCGCCGCCGCCGGCGCCGGCGCCGGACCGGGCCAGGCCACCGCGGTGGCGGAACGGGGCGTGCTGCTCCAGCGCGGGGGCGCCGACCGCCGGCTGGCCGCGCTGGGCGCCGTGGTCGACGACGAGACCGCCACCTTGGTGGTCCATCGTCCCGAGCGGCGGGCCGTGGTCCGCCGGCGCCGTCGCAGCGGCACCACCTACGTGAAGGTGTGGCGGCCGGGGCGGGCGCCGGCTCAGGTTCCGGCGCTGCCCGTGCCCACGCCGGCGGTGCTGGCCGCCGACGCCGACGCCGGCGTGGTCGAGCTCGCCGAGCTCCCGGGCCGGTCCCTGCACGACCTGCTGGGCGACGCCGGCGTGCCCGACGCCGACGTGTCCCGGGCCTTCGCCGCCGCCGGCGCGGCGGCGGCAGCGCTGCACGGGGCGCCGGTGCCGCCGTCGACTCCGGCCCACGACGTCGAGGCGGAGGCCGGCGTGGTCGCCCGCTGGCTCGGTCACGCCCTCGACCACGGGGCCCTGCCGGCGGGCTCCCGAGCGCAGGCCGATGCGCAGCTGCAGCGGGTGCGGGCGATGCTCGCCGACCCTGCGACGGCCGGCCCTGGCGTGCTCGTCCACCGCGACCTGCACGACAAGCAGGTGCTGGTCACCCCCGCCGGCGACGCCGGCATGCTCGACCTCGACACCCTGGCCCGGGGCGAGGCCGCCCTCGACGTGGCCAACCTGCTGGTGCACCTCGAGCTGCGGGCGCTGCAGGGCCACTGCCCCCGGTCGCGTGCCGAGGGGGCGGCGGCGGCCTTCGTGGAGGCGTACCGGCCGGCCCGGGCCGTGACCGCCCGCCTGGGCGCCTTTGCCGCCGCCAGCCGGGTGCGTCTGGCCTGCGTCTACGCCTTCCGGCCGGCGGAGGCCGGTGTCGTCTCCGCGTTGCTGGAGGGTCCTCAGGCCCTGCTGGCCGTTTGACAACCCCGCCGGGACCGGGTTTGCGTGGTGACGTGCCCAAGCCCCTGGTGATCGTCGAGTCGCCGGCCAAGGCGCGGACCATCGCCCGCTTCCTCGGCAACGACTACGTGGTCGAGTCGTCCATCGGGCACGTGCGCGACCTGCCCCAGTCGGCGGCCGAGGTCCCGCCCCAGTACAAGGGCGAGCCGTGGGCCCGGCTGGGCGTCGACGTCGACAACGCCTTCAAGCCGCTCTACGTCATCCCCCGCCAGAAGAAGGACCAGGTCGCCAAGTTGCGCAAGCTGGTCCGCGACGCCAGCGAGGTCTATCTCGCCACCGATGAGGACCGCGAGGGAGAGGCCATCGCCTGGCATCTCCAGGAGGTGCTCAACCCCCGGGTCCCGGTGCGACGGATGGTGTTCCACGAGATCACCCGCTCGGCCATCGAGCGGGCCATCGCCGAGCCCCGCGACCTCGACGTGCGCCGGGTCGACGCCCAGGAGACCCGCCGCATCCTCGACCGGCTCTACGGCTACGAGGTCAGCCCGGTGCTGTGGAAGAAGGTCATGACCGGGCTGTCGGCGGGCCGGGTGCAGAGCGTGGCCACCCGCATCGTGGTCGAGCGGGAGCGGGCCCGGATGCGTTTCCGCTCGGCGAGCTGGTGGGACCTGGAGGGCACCTTCGCCACCGCCGGCGCCACGGCCGGCACCGACGCTGGTGACGACGCCACGGCCCCGGCCGAGTTCGCCGCCGGCCTGGTCGCCCTCGACGGGCGCCGCGTGGCCACGGGCAAGGACTTCGGCGAGACCGGCGAGCTGAGCACCACCGACGTGGTGCTGCTCGACGAGGCCGGCGCCTCCCAGTTGGCCGCCGACCTCGACGGCGCCGACTTCGCCGTCCGCTCGGTCGAGCGCAAGCCCTACCGCCGGCGCCCGGCGGCGCCGTTCATGACCTCGACGCTCCAGCAGGAGGCGGGCCGCAAGCTGCGCATGTCGTCGGCGGCGGCCATGCGGGCGGCCCAGAGCCTGTACGAGGCCGGCTACATCACCTACATGCGCACCGATTCCACCACGCTGTCCGACACCGCCCTCACCGCGGCGCGGGCCGAGATCGGCGAGCGCTACGGGCGCGACTACGTCCCCGACGCCCCCCGGCGCTACACCAAGAAGGTCAAGGCCGCCCAGGAGGCCCACGAGGCCATCCGCCCCGCCGGCGACAGCTTCCGCAGCCCCGACCAGGTCGGCCGCGAGGTGGGCCCGGCCGAGGCCCGCCTCTACGAGCTGATCTGGAAGCGCACGCTGGCCTCCCAGATGCCCGACGCCGTGGGCGAGACGGTCACCGTCCGCCTCGGGGCCCGGTCGTCCTCGGGCGGCGACGCCGAGTTCGCCACCAGCGGCACGGTCGTCACCTTCCCGGGGTTCCAGCGCGTCTACGTCGAGAGCGACGACAGCGAGGGCGACAGCGGCCCTGCGCAGCGGCGGCTGCCCGCCCTGTCCGAGGGCGACCCGCTGGCGGTGCGGGCGTTGGCGCCCGTGGGTCACGAGACCTCCCCGCCGGCCCGCTACACCGAGGCGTCGCTGGTCAAGCGGCTGGAGGAGCTCGGCGTCGGGCGCCCGTCGACCTACGCCAGCATCATCGGCACCATCCAGGACCGCGGCTACGTCTGGAAGAAGGGCACCGCCCTGGTGCCGTCGTTCACCGCCTTCGCCGTGGTCACCCTCCTCGAGCGCCACTTCCCCGACCTGGTCGACTACGCCTTCACCGCCCGCATGGAGGACTGCCTCGACGACATCGCCGCCGGCCAGGAGGAGTCCCTGCCGTGGCTGTCGCGCTTCTACTTCGGCCACAACGGCGATGCCGGGCTGCGCCGGATGGTGTCGGAGCATCTCGGCGAGATCGACGCCCGGGACGTCAACTCCATCCGTCTGGGTGTCGATCCCGAGGGGCGCGAGGTGGTGGGCCGGGTGGGTCGCTACGGCCCCTACGTCCAGCGGGGCGACGACACCGCCGGCATCCCCGACGACCTGGCGCCCGACGAGCTCACCGTCGAGCGGGCGCTCGAGCTGCTGGACGCCCCCAGCGGTGACCGGGTGCTGGGCACCGATCCCGACAGCGGGCTGCCGGTGCTGGCCCGGGCCGGGCGCTACGGGCCCTACGTGCAGTTGGGGGAGACCACCGAGGGCGCCAAGGAGAAGCCGCCGACCTCCTCGCTGTTCCGCGACATGAGCCTGGACACCCTGACCCTCGACGACGCCCTGCGCCTGCTCAGCCTCCCCCGGGTGGTGGGCACCGACCCGTCCGACGGTGAGGAGATCACCGCCCAGAACGGCCGCTACGGCCCCTACATCAAGAAGGGCAGCGACAGCCGCAGCCTCGAGTCCGAGGAGCAGCTGTTCAGCGTGACCCTCGACGAGGCCCTGCGCCTGCTGGCCGAGCCCAAGCGCCGGGGCCGGGGGCAGGCGGCCCCGCCGTTGCGGGAGCTCGGTGACGACCCCGTCTCGGGGCGTCCCGTGGTGGTCAAGGAGGGTCGCTTCGGGCCCTACGTGACCGACGGCGAGACCAACGCCTCGCTGCGCAAGGGCGACACCGTCGAGGAGATCGACCTCGAACGGGCGGCCGAGCTGATGGCCGACCGCCGGGCCCGGGGGCCCGCCCCCAAGCGGGGGCGCAAGGCGGCGACCAAGAAGAAGGCGGCCAGCAAGAAGGCGACGACCAAGAAGAAGGCGGCGAAGAAGAAGGCGACCAAGAAGAAGGCGGCGACCAAGAAGGCGGCGACCAAGAAGGCGGCCGCCAAAAAGGATCCGGCGGCCCCGGCCGCCGGCGGCACGGCGTAGCCGCGCCGGCGACCCC
>JAHWJR010000030.1:0-3344 GCA_019348335.1 Actinomycetota bacterium | reverse complement strand
AAGGATCCGGCGGCCCCGGCCGCCGGCGGCACGGCGTAGCCGCGCCGGCGACCCCCTCCCACCTAGGCTTCGCCCGTGGCCCAGGCTCGACGCCAGCCGGAGCCGGAGCTTCGGGACGCCGACGCCGGGAGGCGCAGGCAGAACGCCCCTGACGACGAGGGCGCGACCCGTCCGCTTCCTTCCACCTCCGGGGCCACCGCCCCCCGATCGGGCGGGCCCTCGCCGGTGGTCCGCCTGTTCGGCTCCAACGACTTCTTCCGGCTGTGGCTGGCCCAGGTGGTGTCCGCCCTGGGCGACTGGATCGGCTTCTTCGCCATCGTCGCCATCGCCACCCGCATCGGCGGCAGCGGGTCGGGTGTGGCCATTGGCGTGGTGATGACGGCGCGCATCCTCCCGGGGTTCTTCCTCGCTCCCGTCGCCGGTGTCCTGCTCGACCGCTGGGACCGCAAGCGGGTGATGATCGCCTGCGACATCGGGCGGGGCCTGACGCTCGCCGTCCTGCCCTTCATCACCACCATCCCCCAGCTCGTGGTCGCCTCCTTCGTGCTCGAGGTGCTGACCCTGATGTGGTCGCCGGCCAAGGAGGCCGAGGTGCCCAACCTGGTGCCCGAGGGGCACCTGGCCACCGCCAACTCCCTGTCGCTGGCCGCCGCCTACGGGACCTTCCCGGTGGCCGCCGCCATCTTCGCCGGCCTGGCCAAGGTCGCCGGCGGCTTCGCCGACAACGACTCGCTGGCCTTCCTGCCGCTGACCCAGGAGTCGCTGGCGGTCGCCTTCGACGTGGTGACGTTCTTCCTGTCGGCACTGCTCATCTCCACCATGGCCCTCAGCGGGAGCTC
Organism: Actinomycetota bacterium; assembly: GCA_019348335.1. GTDB lineage: Bacteria > Actinomycetota > Acidimicrobiia > Acidimicrobiales > CADCSY01 > JAHWJR01. The sequence continues at coordinate 2,505 of JAHWJR010000030.1, read as the reverse complement.
GCGGCGGAGCGGCCAGCGTCGGCCCATCGACTTCGCCCAGACCTTCCACGAGCTCAAGGAGGGCTGGCGCTTCATCGTGGTCAACCCCCGGGTGCGGGCGGTGATGGTGGGGCTGGGCACGGGGCTCATCGGCGGCGGCATGCTGGTGCCCCTCGGTCCGCTGTTCACCAGCGAGGTGCTCGGCGGGGGCACGGCCGGCTTCGGCCTGGTGCTGTTCGCCCTCGGCATGGGCGTGGCCCTCGGGGTGGTGGTGGTGTCGGTGTTCCAGGCACGGCTGCCCAAGCCCCGGGCGTTCACCGTGGCCGTGCTGGTCGCCGGCGGGTCGCTGCTGTTGGGGGCGTCGATGTCGTCGCTGGCGCCGGCGCTGGTGCTGGTGGCCGTCCTGGGCGCCGCCGCCGGCTGCGCCTACGTCCTCGGCTTCACCATCCTCCAGGAGAACGTGTCCGATCACATCCGGGGCCGGACCTTCACCGCCCTCTACACCGTGGTGCGGCTGTGCCTGCTCATCGCCTTCGCCGTCGGGCCGTTCCTCTCCGGGGTGCTGGGAGGCGTGTCCGGGCGGTTGTTCGGCGGTGAGGTGTCGCTGGGTGAGCTCACCATCAGCGTCCCCGGTGTCCGTCTCACCCTGTGGTTGGCGTCGGTCATCATCATCGTCGCCGGTGTGCTCGCCGGCCTGGTCCTGACCGACCGCAAGAACGGCGAGCGGGATTCCCTCCAGCAGTGACGAGGGGACGCCTCGTGGTCTTCGAAGGGGGCGAGGGCTGCGGCAAGTCGACGCAGGCCGCGCTGCTGGCCGACCGTCTCGGAGCGGTGCTCACCCGCGAGCCGGGGGCCACCGAGGTGGGCGAGCGCATTCGTGCGCTGGTGCTCGATCCGGCGTCGGCCGACCTCGACGCCCGGGCCGAGGCCCTGTTGCTGACCGCCGCCCGGGCCCAGCACGTGGCCGAGGTCATCCGCCCCGCCCTCGAGCGAGGCCGCCATGTGGTGAGCGACCGCTTCACCGGCTCGCTGCTGGCCTACCAGGGCTACGGGCGGGGTCTGCCGCTCGGCGACCTCCGCTCGCTGTCGGACTTCGCCACCGACGGGCTCGACGCCGACCTGGTCGTGCTGCTCGACCTCCCGCCGGCGGTGGCCGCCGAGCGTCGCGGCGCCGAGCCCGACCGCCTGGAGGCGGCTGGTGACGCCTTCCACGAGCGGGTGCGCCACGGCTTTGCCGCTCTCGCCGCGACCGAGCCCGGGCGGTGGGCGGTGGTGGACGCCGGCGGGTCGCCCGGTGAGGTGGCGGCGCGGGTGTGGGCGGTCGCCGAGTCCCGCCTCCACCTGAGCCACCGGTGACCACCGAGCCGCCTCCTGCCGACGGGGACGCCTTCACCGCCGTCGCCGGCCAGCCCGGCCTGGTGGCGGCGCTGCGGGCGGCGGTTGCGGCCCCGGTGCACGCCTACCTCCTGGCCGGGCCGGCCGGCGCGGGCACGGCAGCGGCCGCCGCCGCCTTCGCCGCCGCCCTCCTGTGCCCCTCCGGCGGTTGCGGCCACTGCCGCGACTGCCGCCTGGCCCTGGCCGGCGCCCATCCCGACGCCGTCACCTTCGAACCGGAGGGCGCGTACCTGCGCCTGGTCGACGCCGAGGAGATCTCCCGCCTCGCCGCCCGCACCCCCGTCGAGGGCCGGCGCAAGGTGCTGGTGCTCACCCAGTTCCACCGGGTGCGTGAGGTCGGCCCCGCCCTGCTCAAGACCATCGAGGAGCCACCGGCCAGCACGGTGTTCGTGATCCTGGCCGACACCGTCCCCCCCGAGCTGGTCACCATCGCCTCCCGGTGCGTGCGCATCGACGTCGCCCCGCTGGCCCCCTCGACGCTGGCCGAGCTGCTGGTGGGCGAAGGGGTGGCACCGGAGCAGGCCCGCACCGCCGCCGAGGCGGCAGCGGGAAGCCTCGACCGGGCCCGGCTGCTGGTGTCCGACGCCGGCCTCGCCGCCCGCCGCCAGGCGTGGTCGCACCTGCCGGAACGCCTCGACGGCACCGGGGCGACCGTGGCCGTGGCGGTGTCCGAGCTGCTCGACCTGGTGGAGGCGGCGGCCGAGCCCCTGCGCCGGGCCCAGGCCGGCGCCGCCGCCGAGCTCGAGGAGCGGGTGGCGGCCTCCGGCGAGCGGGGCTCGGGGCGCTCCCGCCTGGAGGCGTCGCAGCGCCGGGCCCTGCGCCGGCACCGCACCGACGAGCTGCGCTTCGGGCTGGCCACCCTGGCTCGCCGCTACCGGGACGCCCTGGTGCGGGACGACACCGACGTGGCCGCCCGGGTGGGCGCCGTCGACGCCATCAACGCCGCCGCCGAGGCCCTCGCCCGCAACCCCAACGAGCCGCTGCTGCTCCAGGCGCTGTTCCTGCGCCTCCCGCCGCTGCCTCGGGAGACGAACCGCTAGCGTGACCCGAGCCGCACGCCCGAGTAGCTCAGTCGGTAGAGCGACGCTCTCGTAAAGCGTAGGTCAGGGGTTCGAATCCCCTCTCGGGCTC
>JAHWJR010000001.1:30310-40543 GCA_019348335.1 Actinomycetota bacterium | reverse complement strand
GCCGCGTCGGCGGGAGCGCCGAGATAGCGCGACGCCACGGGCTGCAGCTCGTCGTCGAGCTCGAACACCAGGGGCACCCCCGTGGGGATCTCCAGCGACGAGATGTCGTCGTCGGAGATGTGACCGAGGTGCTTCACCAGCGCCCGCAGGCTGTTGCCGTGGGCGACGACCAGGACGCAGCGGCCGGCCAACAGGTCGGGGGCGATGGCGTCGTGCCAGTACGGGAGCATCCGGGTGACGACGTCGGCCAGGCACTCGGCGTCGGGCAGCACGTCGGGGGCCAGGCCGGCGTAGCGGGGGTCGTTGCGGGGGTGCCGGGGGTCGTCCGTGGGCACCGGCGGGGGGCGCACGCTGTAGCTGCGTCGCCACAGGTGCACCTGCTCGTCGCCGTACAGCGCCGCCGTCTCCGCCTTGTTCCGGCCCTGGAGGTCGCCGTAGTGGCGCTCGTTCAGTCGCCAGTGGCGGCGCTGGGGCAACCACAGCCGCTCGGCCTGCTCGAGGGCCAGGTTGGCCGTGGTCACCGCCCGTTGCTGGAGGGAGGTGTGCACCACGTCGACGTCGATGCCCGCCCCGCCCAGCAGCTCGCCGGCGCGGCGGGCCTCGACCCGTCCCTGCTCGGTCAGCGGCACGTCGTGCCAGCCGGTGAACAAGTTGAGGGCGTTCCAGGAGCTCTGGCCGTGGCGGAGAAGCACGAGGGTGGGCACTGGAGGACCACGGTAGTGGGCACTGGGCGCGCTCAGGTACGGCGTGGGGCGAGCCGGAACGGCCGTGGAGAGGCAAACTTGAGTCAGTAGCGCTCATATCCACTGTGTAGGAACGCCTCATACTGGTTATCCTCAGCGTAAGACACGATCTCGCTCGCCCCAGGAGGACTCCACCATGCCCAGAGCCGTCGGCATCGATCTCGGCACCACCAACTCGGTCGTCAGCGTTCTCGAAGGGGGGGAGCCGACGGTCATCCCCAATGCCGAGGGTGGTCGTACGACCCCGTCCGTGGTCGCCTTCGCCGTCAAGGGCGGTGAGGTGCTGGTCGGTGAGGTCGCCAAGCGTCAGGCCATCACCAACCCGGACCGGACCATCCGCTCGGTCAAGCGCCAGATGGGCACCGGTTGGCGTACCAGCGACATCGACGGCAAGCGCTACACGCCCCAGGAGATCTCCGCCCGCATCCTCCAGAAGCTCAAGCGGGACGCCGAGGCGTACCTGGGCGACAGCGTGAACCAGGCGGTCATCACCGTGCCCGCCTACTTCAACGACGCCGAGCGCACCGCCACCAAGGAGGCGGGCCAGATCGCCGGCCTCGAGGTGCTGCGCATCATCAACGAGCCCACCGCCGCCGCGCTGGCCTACGGGCTCGACAAGGAGGGCGCCGACCAGACGATCCTGGTGTTCGACCTGGGCGGGGGCACCTTCGACGTGTCGGTGCTCGAGATCGGCGACGGGGTGTTCGAGGTCAAGTCGACCCACGGCGACACCAACCTCGGCGGCGACGACTGGGACCAGCGGGTGATCGACTGGCTCGTCCAGCAGTTCAAGGCCAAGGAGGGCGTCGACCTCAGCAAGGACAAGATGGCCACCCAGCGCCTCAAGGAGGCGGCCGAGAAGGCCAAGATCGAGCTGTCGTCGACGCAGTCGACCCAGGTCAACCTTCCCTTCGTCACCGCCACCGCCGAGGGCCCCAAGCACCTCGACGAGACGCTCACCCGGGCCAAGTTCCAGGAGCTCACCGCCGACCTGCTCGAGCGGTGCAAGGGCCCCTTCGACCAGGCCATCTCCGACGCCGGGTTGTCCAAGGGCGACATCGACCACGTCATCCTGGTGGGAGGCTCCACCCGCATGCCGGCCGTGGTCGACCTGGTGCAGGGCATGACCGGCAAGGAGCCCCACAAGGGCGTCAACCCCGACGAGGTGGTGGCCATCGGCGCCGCCGTCCAGGCCGGAGTGCTGAAGGGCGACGTCAAGGACGTCCTGCTGCTCGACGTCACCCCGCTGTCGCTCGGCATCGAGACCAAGGGCGGGGTCATGACCAAGCTCATCGAGCGCAACACCACCATCCCCACCCGCCGCACGGAGGTCTTCACCACCGCCGAGGACATGCAGCCCTCGGTGGAGATCCACGTCCTCCAGGGCGAGCGGGAGATGTCGATGTACAACAAGACGCTCGGCAAGTTCCAGCTGGTCGACCTGCCTCCGGCCCCCCGGGGCGTGCCCCAGATCGAGGTCACCTTCGACATCGACGCCAACGGGATCGTCCACGTGTCGGCCAAGGACCGGGCGACCAGCAAGGAGCAGTCGATGACCATCACCGGTCAGTCGTCACTCGACAAGAACGCCATCGACCAGATGGTCCGTGACGCCGAGGCCCACGCCGAGGACGACCGCCGCCGGCGCGAGGAGGCCGAGACCCGCAACAACGCCGACAGCCTCGTGTACCAGACCGAGAAGATCCTGCGCGAGCACGGCGAGAAGATCACCGGCGCCGAGAAGGACGCCGTCGAGTCCGGCCTCAAGGACCTCAAGGACGCCATCGCCGGCGACGACCTCGATCGCATCCGCCAGAGCACCGAGACGCTCATGGGCGCCAGCCAGAGCTTCTCCCAGAAGCTGTACGAGCAGGCGGCGGCCGAGTCGTACTCCGACAGCGGCGTCAAGCCCCCCAGTGACGACGAGGTCGTCGACGCCGAGATCGTCGACGAGGACGAGGACAAGTCCGCATGAGCCCCATCGGACGCCCCCACAACCCGGCGGCCACCTCCGGGCCCGCGTCGCGGCCGGGGCCTCTCGACGAGGCCCCGGCGACCGAGGCGGACCAGCCCGACGCGCCGCCCGCCGCCGAGACGGCGGAGGGCGGTGAGGAGCCGTTCATTGCCTCCGCGCCTGGTGGTGCCGACCACGCCGGTGCCGAGAGCGCCGAGGCAGGCTCGGACGAACCGGTGCCGGACGAACCCCCTTCAGCTGAGTCCTCGGCCTCGCTCGACGGCGTGGCCGGCGAGCTCGCCGCGGTCCGGGCCGAGCGTGACGAGTACCTCGAGCTCGCCCGGGCCAAGCAGGCCGAGCTGGAGAACTTCCGCAAGCAGGTCATGAAGCGCCAGGCCGACCACCTCCAGCAGGCGGCGGCCGACATCGTGACCAAGCTGCTGCCCGTGCTCGATGCGCTCGACAACGGGGTGAGCCACGGGGACGAGTCCCTGGTGCCGGTACGGGCCCAGCTCCTCGGCGTGCTCGAGAAGGACGGACTGCGCCGGGTCGACCCCGCCGGTTCCCCCTTCGACCCCAACGAGCACGAGGCGGTGGCCCACGAGCCGGGCGACGGCGGCGAGGCGACCGTGGCGGAGACGCTGCGGGCGGGGTACTGGTGGAACGGCCGCCTGCTGCGGGCGGCCATGGTCCGGGTGCGCGGCTAGGGCATGGCCCCACAGCGCGAGTGGTTCGAGAAGAACTACTACGCCGTGCTGGGTGTGCCCGAGACGGCCACCCAGAAGGAGATCACGCGCGCCTACCGGAAGCTGGCGCGAGACACCCACCCGGACCGCAACGCCGGCCAGGAGGACCGCTTCAAGGAGGTCTCGGCCGCCTACGACGTGATCGGCGACCCGGCCAAGCGCAAGGAGTACGACGAGGTGCGCAAGCTGGGCCCCGTCGGCGCCGGCTTCGGCGGCCCCCGCACCCGGCCCGGCGGCGGGGGCGGGTTCAACGGCTCGTTCCGGGTGGACGACCTCGGCGACCTCGGTGACCTGTTCGGCGGGCTGTTCGGTGACCGGGGCCGCACCCGCCCCGGACCTCCCCGTGGCGCCGGTCCCCAGCGCGGCCAGGATCTCGAGGCCGAGCTCCACCTGTCGTTCGCCGACGCCGTCCACGGGGTCACCACCGCGGTCAACATCACCAGCGAGGCGCCGTGCGCCACGTGCCACGGCAGTGGGGCCCGCCCCGGGACCAGTCCCGTGCCGTGTCCCGTGTGCGCCGGACGAGGGGTGCTCGACGAGAACCAGGGCCTGTTCAGCTTCTCGGCGCCGTGCACCCGCTGTGCCGGCCGTGGGGTGGTGGTGGAGAGCCCCTGCCCCACGTGCAACGGGTCCGGCGTGCAGACCCGCCAGCGCGAGGTCAAGGTGCGCATTCCCGCCGGGGTGGACGACGGCCAGCGGATCCGGCTCAAGGGCCGGGGCAAGCCCGGTCGCAACGGCGGCCCTCCCGGCGATCTCTACGTCGTGGTGCGCACCGCCTCCCACCCGGTGTTCGGTCGTTCGGGCCGGGACCTCACCCTGACCCTGCCGGTGACCTATCCCGAGGCCGCCCTCGGCGCCGACATCACCGTTCCCACGCTCGACGGTGAGCCCGTGACGGTCCGGTTGCCCGCCGGCACCCGGTCGGGGCGCACGCTGCGGGTGAAGGGACGGGGCGTGCCGTCCTCGTCCGGCGGCCCGCCGGGCGACCTCCTCGTCACCGTCGAGGTGGCGGTCCCGTCGAAGCTGTCGGCGGCCGAGCGCAAGGCCGTGGAGCAGTTGGCCGCCGCCACCACCGAGTCACCCCGAACCCATCTGGAGTCGTGAGCCGTGGTACCCCGCGACCAGCAACGAGACCGAAGGCGTGACCGTGACCGGGCGGTGTTCGTCATCTCCGTCGCCGCCGAGCTGACGGGGATGCACCCCCAGACCCTGCGCATCTACGAGCGCAAGGGCCTGCTCGACCCGGCCCGCACCGTGGGCAACAGCCGCCGCTACAGCGAGCACGACCTCGACCGGCTCCGTCGCATCCAGGACCTCACCTCCGAGGGCCTCAACCTGGCCGGGGTCAAGCGGGTCCTCGAGCTCGAGGTCGAGGTCGCCCGGCTGCAGGCCGAGCTCGGGCGGGCCCAAGAGGAGGCCCGGGCGGCGGTGGAACGGACGCACCGGCGCTACCGCCGGGAGCTGGTCCCGCTCTCCCAGGCGGTCGAGGTCTTCACCCGCCGCGGGCGCTCGTGAGGATGTAACGCCGTACCGCTGGTGACCCTATGCTGAGCGGACCGCCAGCGGTCTGTGAAGGAGAGGCGCGTGCCCGGGACCGTGGTCGTCGGCACCCAGTGGGGTGACGAGGGCAAGGGAAAGCTGACCGACCTGCTGGCGCCCGACATGGACATGGTCGTGCGCTACCAGGGCGGCCACAACGCCGGCCACACCATCGTGGTCGGCGAGCAGAGCTTCGCCGTGCGCCTCGTGCCCAGCGGCATCTTGCACCCCGGCACCATGAACGTGATCGGCAACGGGGTGGTGGTCGACCCCCGCGTGCTGCTGGAGGAGCTCGACACCCTCGACGGCCGGGGGATCGACACGTCCAACCTGGTCGTCAGTGGCAACGCCCACCTGATCCTGCCCTACCACCAGGAGATCGACCGGCTGGCCGAGCGCTACCTGGGTCGCAACAAGCTGGGCACGACCAAGAGCGGCATCGGCCCCACCTACGCCGACAAGGCGGCCCGGGTCGGCCTGCGGGTGCAGGACCTGCTCGACCCCAAGATCTTCCGCCAGAAGCTGGACGTGGTGCTCAAGGAGAAGAACGCCATCCTGGCCAAGGTGTACAACCAGCTCCCGCTGTCGGCCGACGACATCGCCGGGTGCTACCTCGACGAGCTCGCCCCCCGCCTGGCTCCCCGCATCGCCGACTCGGTGCACCTGGTCCACGAGGCGCTGGAGGCTGGTCGCAACGTCATGTTCGAGGGGGCCCAGGCCACCTTCCTCGACCTCGACCACGGCACGTATCCGTTCGTCACCTCCTCCAACCCCGTGGCCGGCGGCGCCTGCGCCGGCGCCGGCGTGGGGCCCCGCCACCTCGACCGCATCATCGGGATCACCAAGGCGTACCTCACCCGGGTGGGCTCGGGGCCGTTCCCCACCGAGCTCTTCGACGACGTGGGCGACCAGCTGATCGAGCGGGGACGGGAGTGGGGCACCAACACCGGGCGCCGCCGGCGGGCGGGCTGGTTCGACGCGGTGATGCTGCGCCATGCCGTCCGCCTGAACAGCCTCACCGACATCTTCCTCACCAAGCTCGACGTGCTCGACCCGCTCGAGGTGGTCAAGGTCTGCGTCGCCTACGAGGTCGACGGCGAGCGCCTCGACCACATGCCCTACCACCAGTCGGTGCTCCACAAGGTCAAGCCCGTCTACGCCGAGCTTCCCGGCTGGCAGGCCGACTGCTCGGGTGCCACGACCCTCGACGAGCTCCCGCCCGAGGCCCGCGACTACGTGATGTTCCTCGCCGAGCAGGGCGGTGTCCCGGTGCGCTACGTCGGGGTGGGCCCCGAGCGCCTCCAGACCGTCCACGTCGCCTAGAGAGGCTCCGGTGCGGGTGTGCGTGGTCGGCGGCGGCGGGCGGGAGCACGTGCTGGCCGCGGTGCTGTCCCGGTCAGCGGACGAGGTCGTCGTCACCCCCGGCAACGCCGGCATCCCGGGGTCGTCGGACCGCGACCCGGCCGAGGTCGACGCCGACCTGTTCGTGGTGGGGCCCGAGCAGCCGCTGGTCGCGGGGCTGGCCGACCAGCTCCGGGCCGACGGGCGCCTGGTCTTCGGCCCCGGCGCCGACGGCGCCCGCCTCGAGGGGTCGAAGCGGTGGATGAAGGACCTGCTCCACGAGGCCGGCGTGCCCACCGCCCGCTCCGCCGCCTTCACCGAGGTGGAGCCGGCGCTGGCCTTCCTGGCCTCGCTCGAGGGCCCGTGGGTGGTCAAGACCGACGGGCTGGCCGCCGGCAAGGGCGTCCTCGTGACCGACGACGTGGACCAGGCCGGCGCCGACGTTGCCGCCAAGCTGTCGGGGGCGGCCTTCGGTGACGCGGGACGGACCGTGGTCATCGAGGAGGGGCTGGTGGGCCCCGAGCTGTCGGTCCTGGCCGTGTGCGACGGCACCCGCGCCGTGGCCTTGGCGCCCGCCCAGGACCACAAGCGCCTGGGCGACGGTGACGAGGGGCCCAACACCGGCGGGATGGGCGCCTACTCGCCGGTACCGGTGGCGCCCCCCGAGCTGGTCGACACGGTGCTGGAGACGGCGGTGCTGCCGACGCTGCACGCCCTGCGCCGCCGGGGCATCGACTACCGGGGTGTGCTCTACGCCGGTCTCATGCTCACCGAGCAGGGGCCCCGGGTGCTCGAGTTCAACGTCCGCTTCGGTGACCCCGAGGCGCAGGTCGTGCTGCCCCGGATGGCGTCCGACCTGACCGAGCTGCTGGCCGAGGCCGCTGCCGGGCGGCTGCGCCACGAGCCGGAGTTCGTGGCCGACTGCGCCGTCACCGTGGTCTGCGCCGCCGAGGGCTATCCCGAGGCTCCCCGCCGGGGTGACCGCATCGAAGGGCTCGACGCCGCTGGCGCCGTGGACGGCGTCACCGTGTACTGCGCCGGCGTGACCGGCGCCGGCGACCGAGCGCTGCTCACCGCCGGCGGCCGGGTGCTCGACGTCACCGCCCTCGGGCCCACCCTCGACGAGGCGCGCCGGCGCGCCTACCGGGCGGTCTCCCACCTGTCGTGGCCGGGCATGCAGTACCGCCGGGACATCGCCGCCACCGCCGTCGGGACGTCCGGGCCCCCCTCCGGGGCCGCCGACCCGGCAGGCCGGTGACCGGCGCCTTCGCCACCGGCGAGAACACGCGCCAGGATGGGTCGATGGACTCTCCCAAGGTTGCCGTGCTCATGGGCTCTCCTCGCGACGCCGACAAGATGGCCCCGGCGGTCGAGACGCTGGGGCGCTTCGGTCTCGAGGCCGACGAACGGGTCATGTCGGCCCACCGCACCCCCGACGCCGTGGCCGCGTTCGCCCGTGGCGCCCGTGAGGCCGGCTACGTGGCCTTGATCTGTGGAGCGGGGATGGCGGCGCACCTCGCCGGCGTCTGCGCCGCTCACACCACGCTGCCCGTCGTGGGCGTGCCGCTCTCCGGCGGCGCCCTCGGGGGCATCGACGCCCTCTACGCCACCGTGCAGATGCCCAAGGGCATCCCCGTGGCCACGGTGGCCGTCGACGGGTCGATGAACGCCGCCCTGCTGGTGGTGGAGATGCTGGCCATCTCCGACCCGGGCCTGGCCGCCGCCCTCGACGACCACCGGCGGGAGATGGCCGGGTGAGGCGATGAGGCGGCGGGTGTGAAAGAGGCGGTGCCCAACGTCCTGGCCGATCGCTACGCCAGCGCCGAGATGGTGGCCTTGTGGTCGCCCCGGAACAAGGTCGTGCTCGAGCGGCGGTTGTGGTTGGCGGTGCTGAGGGCCCAGCGGGACCTGGGCGTCGACGTGCCCGCCGGCGTGGTGGAGGACTACGAAAAGGTGGTCGACGACGTCGACCTGGCGTCCATCGAGGCCCGCGAGCGGGTCGTGCGCCACGACGTCAAGGCCCGCATCGAGGAGTTCTGCGCCCTGGCCGGCCACCAGCACGTCCACAAGGCGATGACCTCCCGCGACGTCACCGAGAACGTGGAGCAGGCCCAGGTGCGGGCCGGCCTGGTCCTGGTGCGGGACCGCATGGTGGCAGCGCTGGCCCGCCTGGCCCAGCGGGCGGGGGAGCACGTGGAGGTGGCCGTGGTGGCGCGCACCCACAACGTCCCCGCCCAGGTGACCACCGTCGGGAAGCGCCTGGCCAACGCCGGCGAGGAGCTCCTCGCCGCCTTCGACCGGGTCGAGGACCTCCTGGCCCGCTACCCGCTGCGGGGCGTCAAGGGGCCGGTGGGAACCCAGCAGGACCAGCTCGACCTGCTCGGTGGTGACCCCGAGCGCGTCGCCCGGCTGGAGCGCTCGGTGGCCGAGCAGCTCGGCTTCGAGGCCGGCCTGGCCAGCGTCGGGCAGGTCTACCCCCGCTCGCTCGACCTCGACGTGGTGGCCGCCCTGGTCCAGTCCGCCGCCGGGCCGGCCAGCCTGGCCACGACCATCCGGCTGATGGCGGGCCACGACCTGGCCACCGAGGGGTTCGCCGCCGGGCAGGTGGGCTCCTCGGCCATGCCCCACAAGGTCAACACCCGTTCCTGCGAGCGCATCTCCGCCCTCGCCACCGTCCTGCGCGGGCAGCTCACCATGGTCGCCGCCCTGGCCGGCACCCAGTGGAACGAGGGCGACGTGAGTTGCTCGGTGGTGCGGCGGGTGGCCCTGCCCGACGCCTTCTTCGCCGCCGACGGCCTGTTCGAGACGTTCCTCACCGTGGTCGACGGCTTCGCCGTCCACCCCAGCGTGATCGCCGACGAGCTGCGCCGGGAGCTGCCCTTCCTCGCCACCACCAAGTTGCTGGTGGCGGCCGTGCGGGCCGGCACGGGCCGGGAGCAGGCCCACGAGGTCATCCAGGGCCACGCCCTCGCCGCCGCCCGCGACCGCCGTGAGGGCCGCCTCGAGCCCGACCTGTTCGACCGGGTGGCCGCCGACGAGCGCATCCCCCTCGACCGCGGCGCCCTGCAGGCGCTGCTGGCCGACCCGCTCGCCCTGGCCGGCGCCGCCCCCCGCCAGACCACCGACTTCGTCGACCGGGTCGCCGCTGTGGTGGCCCGCCATGCCGACGCCGCCGCCTACACCCCGGAGCCCATCCTGTGACTACTTCCGCCCGACCTGACCCCGGACTTCCACTGCTCCACGCCGGCAAGGTGCGCGAGGTCTACGACGCCGGCGAGGGCCGCCTGCTCCTCGTCGCCTCCGACCGCATCAGCGCCTTCGACGTGGTGATGGCCGAGCCCGTCCCCGACAAGGGCCGGGTCCTCACCGCCATGTCCGCCTTCTGGTTCGACCAGCTCGCCGACGTGGTGGGCAACCACCTGCTGTCGACCTCGCTCGACGACCTCCCCGAGCCGGCCCGATCACCCGACCTGGCCGGCCGGGTCATGCTGTGCCGGCGGGCGGAGATGCTGCCCATCGAGTGCATCGTGCGGGGTTACCTCGTGGGGTCGGCCTGGCGCGAGTACCGGGAGACCGGCACCGTGCACGGCAGCCCGGCGCCCAGCGGGCTGCGGGAGGCCGACCGGTTGCCCGAGCCGTGGTTCACGCCCTCGACCAAGGCCCAAGAGGGCCACGACGTCAACATCTCGTTCGACGACGCCGTCGACCTGGTGGGCGCCGAGGTGGCCACCCGGGCGCGGGACGTCTCGCTCGAGCTCTACCGGCGCGCCGCCGAGTGGAGCGCGGCCCGGGGCATCCTGCTGGCCGACACCAAGTTCGAGCTGGGGCTGGTCGACGGCGAGCTGGTGGTGGCCGACGAGCTGGTCACCCCCGACTCGTCACGCTTCTGGCCGGCCGAGCAGTGGTCGCC
>JAHWJR010000001.1:24752-30210 GCA_019348335.1 Actinomycetota bacterium | reverse complement strand
ACAAGGAGCCGCTGCGGCAGTGGCTGGCCGGCCTCGACTGGGACAAGCAGCCGCCCCCCCCGGCCCTGCCGCCCGACGTGGTGCAGGCGACCCGGGAGCGCTACGTCGACGCCTACGAGCGGTTGTCGGGTCGCCCGCTGGCCGACTGGCCCGGAGCGGCGCCGGCGGGCGCGTGAGTCGGTGGGGGAGGCGCCCGACCGTGCCAGACTGCCCGGCGTGACCTTCGACGTGCTGGTCGAGGTCCGGCTGCGGCCGGGCATCGCCGATCCCCAGGGAGCCACCATCGAGCGCTCGTTGGCGGCGCTGGGGTTCGACGGCGTGCGCGACGTGCGGGTGGGCAAGGCCATGCGCTTCACGCTCGACGCTCCCGACGAGGCGAGCGCCCGTGACCAGGTCGCCGAGCTGTGCCGGCGCCTGCTGGCCAACCCGGTGATGGAGGACGTCGACGTCACGCTGGCGGCGGTCACCCCGGCGACACCGTGACCCCGCTGATCGGCGTCGTGGTCTTCCCCGGCTCCAACTGCGACCGGGACGCCATGGAGGGGGTCCGGGCCCTGGGCGGGGAGACCACCGTGCTCTGGCACGCCGACGCCAGCATCAAAGGAGCCGACGCGGTCATCGTGCCCGGTGGCTTTGCTCATGGTGACTATCTGCGGCCCGGCGCGATCGCTCGCTTCTCACCGGTCATGTCGGCCGTCGCCGATTTCGCCGCCGCAGGAGGCCCGGTCGTCGGCATCTGCAACGGCTTCCAGGTGTTGACCGAAGCCGGCTTGCTCCCCGGCGCCCTCCAGAAGAACCGGGGTCTGAAGTTCTTGTGCCGCACGGTGACGCTTCGAGTTGACTCCAACGATTCAGTGCTCACGTCCGGGGTGGAGGACGGCGCACTTCTTCGCATTCCCATCAACCACTTCGAGGGCAATTACACCTGCGCACCGGAGACGCTCGCCGCCTTGCAGGCGGAAGAACGAGTGGTCTTGCGCTATGTCGACAACCCCAACGGCTCCATGGACGACATCGCCGGGATCTGCTCCGAAGGGCGCAACGTGGTGGGCCTCATGCCTCACCCGGAGCGGGCGTGCGACCCGCTGCTCGGCTCGACCGACGGAATGCCGCTGCTGCAGTCGTTCCTGGCCGCCGCCTCGGGCGCCGGCGTCAGCTCCCGGCCCGGGTGATCCCGGCCCGCTTCAGGACCGCAGCGGGCACGCCGAGCTCCCGCCAGGCCTGGTAGCTGATGCCCTTGCGCTCGCCGTAGGACTTGGCGTTCTCCACGAAGTCGTCCTCGTACTGCGACAGGTCGACGTCGCGCTGGAGGTTCTCTCGCTCTTCCAGGAGATCGAGCCGTTCCTGCACCAGTGACAACCGCTTGATCTGGTTGGCGTCATCGAGCTCACGGTCGATGGCGGCGAGCCGCTTGTCGATGGATTCCGGAGTCCGCTTTCGCCCCCGCTTGGGCTTGTGGGCCTCCAACGCTTCGAGATAAGGAGCGATGGAACGGCTCTGGGCCCGGCCCTCGGCCATAGCAGCCTTTTGATCATCGGAAACGGCGCGCTTCTTTGCTGGTGTCATTGTCGGCGACTCTAGCAATCCATTGTGGGAATGCAACTGGCGCTAGCCTGACGCCATGTCGATCCACCGCCAACTCGGCCTGACCGACGAGGAGGCGAACCAGATCGAGGAGATCCTCGGCCGGCCGCCCAACCACCTCGAGCTGGCCATGTACGCGGTGATGTGGTCGGAGCACTGCTCGTACAAGTCGTCACGCCTCCACCTCCGGCGGCTGCCCTCCGAGGGGGAGCGGGTGCTGGTGGGCCCGGGGGAGAACGCCGGGGTCGTCGACGTGGGCGACGGCATCGCCGCTGCCATCCGCATCGAGAGCCACAACCACCCGTCGGCCATCGAGCCCTACCAGGGGGCGGCCACGGGCGTCGGCGGCATCCTGCGCGACATCTTCACCATGGGCGCCCGGCCCATCGCCCTGCTCGACTCCTTGCGGGTGGGCCCCCTCGACGACGCCCGCAGCCGCTGGATCCTCGACGGCGTGGTCAGCGGCGTCTCCGGCTACGGCAACGCCGTGGGCGTGCCCACGGTGGGCGGCGAGGTCGTCTCCGACGCCACCTACACCGGCAACCCCCTGGTGAACGTGGCCTGCCTGGGCGTGATGCCGATCGACCGGCTGGTGCTGGGGCGGGCCACGGGTGTGGGGAACCTGGCCGTGCTGCTCGGCTCGACCACCGGGCGCGACGGCATCGGTGGGGTCAGCGTGCTGGCCTCGGCCGGCTTCGGGTCGGACGGCGACACCGACGCCTCCGACGAGGACGCCGCCAAGCGCCCGAGCGTGCAGGTCGGCGACCCCTTCGAGGAGAAGCGGCTCATCGAGGCCTGCCTGGCCCTGCTCGACGCCGGCCTGGTGGTGGGCATCCAGGACCTCGGCGGCGCCGGGCTGGCCTGCGCCACCAGCGAGACCGCCAGCCGCGGCGGTGTGGGGATGGACGTCGACGTGGCCGCCGTGCCCCGCCGGGAGCCGGGCATGGAGCCGTTCGAGGTCATGACCAGCGAGAGCCAGGAGCGGATGCTCGCCATCGTCCGCCCCGACGACCTCGACGAGGTGGAGGCCCTGTGCCGGCGGTGGGACGTGCGGGCGACCGTGGTCGGCCGGGTGACCGGCGAGGAGGGCCGGCTGCGGATCCTCGACGGCTTCGACGGGCCGGTACTGGCCGACATGCCCGCCGCCTCCCTGCACGAGGCCGCGCCCTGCTACGACCGACCCCGCCGGCCGGCCCCCGCCGTGCCCGACCTGCCTCCCGTGCCGACCGGTTCGGTGCACGCTGGCGACGACCTGCTGGCCATGGTGGCCGACACCGCGTGGGTGTGGAGCCAGTACGACTCCCAGCTGTTCCTGAACACCGTGGAGGGACCGGGAGGCGACGCCGCCCTGCTGCGGTTGAAGCACCCCGTCACCGGCCAGGACACCGGCCGGGCGCTGGCCCTCACGCTCGACGGCAACCAGCGGTGGTGCGCCGTCGACCCCCGAGAGGGAACGGCCATGACCGTGGCCGAGGCGGTCCTCAACCTGGCCTGCGTCGGGGCCTCCCCGCTGGCCGTGGTCAACTGCCTGAACTTCGGCAACCCCGAGCACCCAGAGGTCATGTGGCAGCTCTCGGAGTGCATCGACGGCATGTCCGAGGCGTGCCGGGCGCTGGGGGTGCCGGTGGTGGGCGGCAACGTCAGCCTCTACAACGAGAGCCGGGGCAGCGACATCGACCCCACGCCGGTGATCGGCCTCCTCGGTCTCGTCGACCGCCTCGAGCGGCGACCTCCCGGGGTGACGCTGGCCGAGGGGGCCGCCGTGCTGCTCGTCGGCGCCCGCTCCGGCGAGCTCGGCGGGTCGCGTTGGGCGGCGGAGGCCCTGGGCGGGGGACGGCCGGTCGGGTCCCTGCCGGCGCTCGACCTGGCTGCCTCCACCGCCACGGCGTCGCTCGTGCGCGACCTGGTGGCCGACGGCCTGCTGGCCGGGGTGCACGACGTGGCCGACGGCGGGCTGGGCGTGGCCCTGGCCGAGCTGGTGGCCCGCTCGGGGGTGGGGGCCGACCTCGATGGCGTCGACGGTCACGGCGAGCTGTTCTCCGAGGCGCCGGGCCGGGTGGTGGCGTGCGTGGCGGCCGAGGACCTGGCCGAGGTCGAGCGACGGGCCGGCGCCGCCGGCGTTGCGCTGGCCCGGCTGGGGACGGCCGGGGGTGACCGGCTGGTCGTCGCCGGCGTGGTCGACCTGGGCGTGACCCAGATCGTCGACACCTGGCGGAACACCTTGCCGGCCACCATGGGTACGCCTGTCGGAGCCGGCCCTGGCATACCGTGGGACGGCGAAGCATCCGTCGACGGAGCGGAGAGGTGATGGCGAGCGCCGGGAACGACAAGTCGGAGGGGCCGGCGTCTGGCCACGGCGGCGACGCCGGCGACTGGACCAACTGGTTGCGGAGCCGCCTCGAGCGCGTGGCCGCACCGGAGCGGAACCAGGACGTGGCCACGGACGACCAGGCGAAGTCCGGGCAGGACCGCCCCGGCGCCGACGTCGGCGCCACTGCCAGTGCCCCGCCGGCGCCCCGTCTGCCTCCGTCGGAGCAGGAGCCCGGTCCGGACCTGGGCCTTCGTCTCCAGTGGCCCAGTCACCCGCTCGAGCCGTCGGCGGGCGCCCGGGGCCGGACCGGCGACGATCGTCGAGCGGACGCCGAGACCGCCGGCGGTGACCCCCGGGTGGCGCCGGCGTCTCCTGAAGCGCCGCCGCCTCGCTCGGATGCGCCGGCCCCCGCCCAGGACGGGCTGCCTCGCATCGACGCGCCGGTGGCCCGTTCCCAGACGCCGCCTGCTCGCCCCGACGCCCCGGTGGGCCCTTCCCAGACGCGGCCTGCCCGCCCGGAAGCGCCGGCGCCCGGCCGCCAGGGTGTCGCCGACGAACGCCCGGCACGGGGCCGGGAAGCGGCCCCGGCTCGCCACGAGGCGACGACCGCCCCTCCCGGTGCCCGGGCCCTCTCCGGGTTTGCCGAGCCGCTCGCCGCCGTCCCCGCCCACGAGCTGGTCGCCGGCCTCGACCGGCTGCAGGTGGCGGTGAGCAGCTTGTCGGCCCGGGTCGACGGACTGGCCGACGCCACCCTCACCTTCCGCTCGGTGATGAACGAGCGCCTGGACGAGTACACCGAGACGGTCCTGCGGGCGGCCAAGAGCAGCGCCTCGGACGTTCAGGAGTACCGGCGCATGCACACCGCCTCGCTCGGTGAGCTGCGGCGCAACGCCAACGACACCGCCGAGACCCTGCGCCGGCTCACCGGGTGGATGGAGGAGTTGGCCCGCGTCCAGGGTGACGACGAGCGGTCCCACCAGGTCGTCTCGACGCTCACCGGGCGACTCGAGCGCATCGAGGAGGCCATCGACGAGCTGGCCGCCGACGTCGCCGAGCCGGGTGAGCCGGGTGAGTCATCGCTGCCGCCGGGCGTGGCGGCGCTCCCGGACCAGCTCGAGCGCATCGACCTCGCCCTGGGCGGGCTGCGTGAGGAGCTGGCCGCCGAGCCGCTGGACCCGCTGCTGCCGGTGGTCACGTCGCTCGCCGAGCGTCTCGAGCGCATGGAGCAGGCCCTCGACGGGCTGGCAGCCGAGGCTGGTCAGCCCCCGCTGCCGCTGGTCGTCGACACCCTCGTGGAGCGGCTGGAGGGCATCGAGCGAGCGGTGGCCGCGCTGGGGGAGGAACCGGCTGCGCTCCCGCCGGCGTCACTGGTGCTCGACGACGACGACGTTCGCGCCATCGCCGCCGCCGTCGCCGACAGACTCGACGCGCCTGCGCCGGCAGCTCCTGGCGACCCCGAGACGGCGAAGACGGCGCCGGCGAGGCGCACGTCATCTCCTGACACGGCACCGGCCGCACCCGCCCGGGCCCGACGGACCACGCCGATCCGGGCTCCCTCCCGGA
>JAHWJR010000001.1:21542-24652 GCA_019348335.1 Actinomycetota bacterium | reverse complement strand
GTGCCGGCGGCGGCGGTGATGACCGTGGTCGACGACTCCCCCAAGGAGGCGTGCGGCGTCTTCGGCGTCTACGCCCCTGGTCAGGCGGTGGCCCAGCTGACCTACCTCGGCCTCTACGCCCTCCAGCACCGGGGCCAGGAGTCGGCGGGGATGGCGGTCAGCGACGGCGAGACCATCGTCATCGACAAGGACATGGGCCTGGTCAGCAACGTGTTCAACCACCGCCGGCTGGCACCGCTGACCGGGCACCTGGCCATCGGCCACACCCGGTACTCGACCACCGGCTCCAGCACCTGGCGCAACGCCCAGCCGGTCTACCGCGACGTGGGCGGAGCCGAGTTCGCCCTGGGCCACAACGGCAACCTGGTCAACACCGAGATCCTGGCCGAGGAGGCGGGGATGTTGCCGGGGACGGTGGCGAGCGACAGCGACCTGGTCGCCGAGCTGCTGGCCGCCCAGATCCTCGGGGGCGGAGGTGAGCGCAGCGACGGCCGCGACCTGGAGCACGCCCTCAGCGCGGTGCTGCCCCGGCTGCGGGGCGCCTTCTCGCTCGTCCTCATGGACGAGGGCCATCTGGTCGGGGCCCGCGACCCGAACGGGTTCCGTCCCTTGTGCCTGGGCACGCTCGACGACGGCGGATGGGTGCTGGCGTCCGAGACGCCGGCGCTCGACGTGGTCGGGGCCACGTTCGTGCGGGAGCTGGCGCCGGGCGAGGTGGTGGTCATCGACGCCGGCGGCTGCCGCTCGATCGAGCCGTTCCCCTCGGAGAGCATCGATCCCACGCTGTGCCTGTTCGAGTTCGTCTACTTCTCCCGTCCCGACAGCCAGCTCTACGGCCAGAACGTGCACCGGGCCCGGCAGCGCATGGGTGAGGCGCTGGCCCGCCAGGCGCCGCTTCCGGCGCCGTCGACGGGCCCGGCCGAGGAGGCCGAGGCCATGGTCATGCCCGTGCCGGAGTCCGGCGTCCCGGCCGCCCAGGGCTTCGCCCGGGCGTCGGGCATCCCCTACGGTGACGGGCTGGTCAAGAACCGCTACATCGGGCGAACCTTCATCGCCCCGAGCCAGAAGATGCGGGCCGACGCCGTGCGGATGAAGCTCAACCCGTTGCAGGAGAACGTGGCCGGAAAGCGCCTGGTGGTGGTGGACGACTCGATCGTGCGGGGGACGACCCAGCGGGCGGTGGTGCGCATGCTGCAGGAGGCCGGCGCCCTGGAGGTGCACCTGCGCATCATGTCGCCGCCCTACCGTTGGCCGTGCTTCTACGGGATGGACACCGGTGCCCGCTCCGAGCTCCTGGCGGCCGAGCGCACGGTGGAGGAGATCCGGGAGTACCTGGGTGCCGATTCCCTGGCCTACCTGACCCTCGACCGCTTGATGGACGCCACCGGAGCCGTCAGCGCCGGCTTCTGCAGCGCGTGCCTCACCGACAACTACCCCGTGGAGGTCCCGGTCTCGATGCACGAGGGTGTGCTCGAGAGCAACGACATGCCCGCCTCGGGCCTGGACCGGGCCGTTCGAGAGAGCGCCGGCGCTTGAGCGCAACCGACCGGACTCCCGAGACCTACGCGTCGGCAGGTGTCAACCTCGCCGCCGGCGAGCAGGCGGTGCAGCGCATCAAGGAGAAGGTGCGTTCGACGTTCCGTCCCGAGGTCATCGGCGACCTGGGCGGCTTCGGTGGGCTCTTCGCCCTCGACGTGGGTCGCTACCGCCGGCCGGTCCTGGTCGCCTCCACCGACGGGGTGGGCACCAAGGCCCTGGTGGCTCGGGCCGCCGGCCGCCTCGACACCATCGGCATCGACCTCGTGGCCATGTGCGTCGACGACCTGGCGTGCCAGGGCGCGGAGCCGCTGTTCCTGCTCGACTACCTGGCGGTCGGCAGCCTGGTCGTCGAGCAGGTGGAGGCGCTCGTGGAGGGGGTGGCCGAGGGCTGCCGCCAGGCCGGCTGTGCGCTGCTCGGCGGCGAGATGGCCGAGCACCCGGGCGCCATGGAGCGGGGCGAGTTCGACCTCGCCGGCTTCGCCGTGGGCGTGGCCGAGCGCGGCCGACTGGTGACCGGTGAGCATGTGCGTCCCGGCGACATCCTGATCGGGCTGCCCTCACCCGGGCTTCGCTGCAACGGGTACTCCCTCGCCCGGCGGGTCCTGTTCGAGCGGGCGGGGCGCTCGCTCGACGACCCTGCCTACGCCGGCGCCCCCCGTTCCCTGGCCGACGAATTGCTCGAGCCGTCGGTGATCTACGCGCCCACGGTGGCGCAGCTGCTGCGCTCCGTCGAGGTTCGTGCCATCGCGCACATCACCGGAGGCGGCATCGTCGGTAACCTGTCGCGTGTGCTGCCCCCCTCGACCGACGCCGTGATCCGTCGCGGCGAATGGGAAGTGCCGCGGATCTTCACCGAGATCCAGCTCCTGGGCGATGTCGCCGACGCCGAGATGACCCGGGTGTTCAACCTGGGGATCGGGATGGTCGTGGCCGTCGACCCCGCCGACGTGTTCGAGGCCATCGACGTGGCCAGGTCCGGGGGTCACCGGGCGGTGGCCATCGGCGAGGTGGTCGAGGGGTCCGGGCACGTGGTGCTCGAGCCTGCCGGCACCGGAGCACCACGATGACGGCTCAGCCGCTGTCGGGCCCCGCATCGTGAGGGCCGTCCGCGTCCTGGCCGTCGTGGCCGTGGTCCTGGTGGTGAGCCTGATCGCCGGCGCCTACGCCCGCGGCACTGAGCAGCCCACCATGACGCCGGGCGAGGCTCGGGTCTTCACCAGCCAGGCCCTCGAAGCCAGCGGCATTCGCGAAGCCAAGGTGGGCGAGGACGTGCGCGAGGAGACCTTCCGCCCCGAGGGCGGCGAGCCCATCCCGGTGTACGTCGTGCCCGCCGAGGTGGCCGGCTTCCCCCTCGAGCTCTACGTCCAGCGCAGCGGCGACCGGGCGGTGAACCTCGACGACGCCATGCCCGACGGCGGGTTCGTGCTCACCGACGAGCAGTTCGACAAGCTGGCGGAGTTCCGGTTCGATCCGGCCGCCGAGCGGGTGGCCGAGAGCCGCAGAGGCCCGGCGACCCTCGCCGGGGCCCTGGTGCTGTTGGTGGGCGTCGCCTTGTTGATCACGGTGGTGGG
>JAHWJR010000001.1:0-21442 GCA_019348335.1 Actinomycetota bacterium | reverse complement strand
ATCGCCTACCGGGCGCTGGTCACCGCCGCCGACCTCGGCGCACCCGACAGCTGAGTCCGGTCAGGCCCCGGCGGCCCTCCGGCCCTCGGTGCGGGTGGCCGAGGCCAGCCGGCGCTCGGCGATGCGGTCGGCGGCCTCGAGCGGTGTGACCCCCTCGGTTGCCGCCGCCGCCAGCACGGCGCCGGCCGTGCGCCGGATGCCGGCGACGGCAGCGACGGCACGCTCCCGGTCGTAGCCCCGCAGCTCCTCGGCGATGTTGATGATGCCGCCGGCGCTGGCCACGTAGTCGGGGACGTAGAGGATCCCGGCCCGGGCCAGGCGATCGGCGTCCGCCCGCTCCGCCAACTGGTTGTTGGCCGGCCCGCACACCGCCCGGCACCGCAGGCGGGCGATGGTGGCGGCGTCGAGGATGCCGCCCAGGGCGCACGGCGCCAGGACGTCGCACTCGAGGGCCAGCGCCTCGTCGACGTCGACCGGCCGGGCGCCGTGGCGACGGGCCATCTCGGCGACCCGGGCGGGGTCGACGTCAGCGAC
Source organism: Actinomycetota bacterium (assembly GCA_019348335.1). Taxonomy (GTDB): domain Bacteria; phylum Actinomycetota; class Acidimicrobiia; order Acidimicrobiales; family CADCSY01; genus JAHWJR01. The sequence goes on along the minus strand of JAHWJR010000001.1, from coordinate 20,908 downwards.
CGAGACGACGGCCCCGGCGGTCACCAGATGGCCGATGAGCGCCGAGCCCACCTTGCCGGCGCCCACCACCACCACGTGGCGCTGCTCGAGCGAGTCGTCGCCCCAGGCGTGCTCGGCCAGCGCCCGCAGGGCGTGGAGCACGCCGAGGGCGGTGGCGGGGGAGGGATCCCCGGACCCGCCCGCAGACTCGCTTCCTCCGGTGACGTGGCGTGTCTCCTGGCGGATCAGGTCCATGTCGGCCTGGGTGGTGCCCACGTCCTCGGCGGTCAGGTACCGACCGCCGAGCGAGTCGACGAAGCGTGCGTAGGCCCGCAGGAGCTCGTCGCTGCGCAGGCGTGCCGGGTCGCCCACGAGCACGGCCTTTCCCCCGCCGAGGTCGAGCCCGGCCACGGCCGCCTTGTAGGTCATGCCCCGGGCCAGGCGCAAGACGTCGTGCAACGCCTCCTTGTCGTCTCCGTACGGTCGGAAGCGGACTCCGCCGAGGGCGGGGCCGAGGGCGGTGGAGTGAATGGCGACGATGGCGCGCAGGCCGGTGCCGGCGTCGACGCAGCGCACCACCTCCTCGTAGCCGGGCACTCCGATGCGCTCGATCACCACCCGGCGAGGCTACCGACGCCCGACTCGCCGGCGCCCGTACGCACGGTGGCTGGGCAAGTACGGTTCGTAAGGAAACTTGGGGCAGAGTGCCCCGTTCGTGGTTTATCCTGAGCGTTGTGTGAAGTCGCACCCACCACAACCGCAGTCACATGGAGAGCCGTGCCATGACCGTCCAGAACGATTCCTTCGATGCACAAGATGCCCTTCTCACTCCTTCTGAGGTCGCCAAGCTGTTCCGGGTCAACCCGAAGACCGTGACCCGCTGGGCTCGAGCCGGCAAGCTGAGCGCCATCCGCACCCTCGGCGGTCACCGGCGCTTTCGGGCCTCCGAGATCAACCGTTGCCTCGAGGAGATGTCCGGCGAGGAGCCGGCGTAGCGACCCTGGCGCACGGTCGTGCGCAAGGTCATCCCTCGTCTGAGGGGCCGACCTCGATGACGTAGCCGGACGCCTCCTGGAGGAGGCTCACCACCTCGACGACGTGCGTCCCGCTGACCTCGGCGCGGTAGACGTCCTCGGCATCCAGGCCGAACAGGCCTCCGTCGCTGTCGTCCACGAAGAAGGAATCAGCCGGTCCCTGGTCCAGGGGCCACACGGCGAAGGCCATGTCGCCCTGGGGCGAGGCCACCCGGATGTTGACCTCGTCGCCCTCCTCGAGGTCGAGCAGGTAGCGATCCTGCAGCTCGAGACCGTCGATGACACCCTCGACCCGGTCCCCGACCCGGAGGCGACGGTCGTCGTCGTCGTCCTCGTAGACCACCAGGTCGAGCGACGATTCGAATGCGATGTCGGCGCCGTCCTCGCGCTGCGTGCCGATCAGGACCACGATGTAGGCCTGGCGGGGCAACTCCACCTCGTAGACGCCCGGGGCCACCGGCTCGTCGGGAGCACCGAGCTGATCCGCGGGGACGCCTTCGAGCTCGGCAGCGAGCTCCAGGGCCTCGCGGTTGAACAGCAGCGGCTCCCCAGCCAGGTCCATGACCTGCACGGCCACCTGCTCGCCGGTCAGCGAGAGGCGCAGCGTCTCGCGTGCGGAGCCGGTGCGCAGGGTCAGCAGGCTGACGTCGTCCGCGTCGTCCAGGCTGAGGGTTCCCGAGGTGGTCACCGGGCCGTCGGGGAAGGGCCGGTAGGTGGAGCCCCCACCGTCGAGGATCGCCTCCACCGCGGCGTTCACGTCGGCTGCGGAGAGGGCGAGAGCGAACTCCTCGGCGAAGGCCAGGCCGGAGATGCCGATGACGCACCCGCGCCCGTCGACCAGTGCGCCGCCGCTCTGGCCGGCGCCGATGGCGGCGTCGGTCTGCAGGTAGGTCTGTTCGAACGCCTCCAGGCGGCGCACCCGGGAGAGGATGCCGCGGGAGATGGCCGGTTCGGGCTCGGCGTCGACCTCGCCGGGGTAGCCCACCAGGAAGACCTCGTCCCCCCGCTCGAGCCCCTCGTGGTCGGACAGCCCCAACGGCGGCGCCTCCGTCTCCACCGGGCCCAGGACCGCGATGTCGGCCAGCGCGTCGACCCCGACCACGGGGACCTGCTCGGACACCGAACCACCGTGGAAGGTCACCGAGACCTCGGGGAGGGGGTCGACGACGTGCAGATTGGTCACGACGTAGCCGCCTTCGATGAGCACGCCGCTCCCGAAGGCCACCGGGGTCTCCACGAAGGCCAGGGAGTCGTTCACCGCGGCCAGGAGGTCCTTGGGCGTCGTCATTCCGTCGGCCCCGGTGGCCCCGGCGCACCCTTCCTCGGTGATCTGTTCTTCGGCCCCCTGCTCGTCGGTGGGGCCGGCCCCGTCACCGTTGCTGCAGCCACCGACCACGCCGGCGACGCACAGCGCCGCCAAGAGGCCTCGAAGTCCCCGCCGTCCCGCCACCGGATCTCCCTCGTCCGCCCGGGCCGGTCAGCCGGAGCCGGGCAAGGGTACGGCATCCGGGGAACGGCCGGACGGAGCGTGGGGCGTGAGTCGGCGAGCGGGGTTTCGGGGAAGGCAGGACGCATGCCCGATCTCATCGTGACTGACCCGGCCACCGGCGAAACCGTCGGTCGGCTGCCCTGCAGCGACGCCGGCGAGCTGGTGGCCGCCGCCCGCGTCGCCCATCCCGGCTGGGAGCGCACCGATCCGGCGGAGCGTGCCGCCCTGGTCAAGGCGGCCACCCGCCGGCTGTGGGGCGGGCTCGACGACCTCGCCCTGCTCCAGACGCGGGAGAACGGCAAGCCCCTCGGCGACTCCCGAGGGGGCGTCGAGGCGGGGCTCTCGGCCATGGAGCAGTACGCCGAGTTGGGCCCGCTCCACCGGGGCCGGTCGCTCCAAGGGCCCTGGGGTGCCTCCGACTGGATGGTGCGGGTGAGCCGTGGCGTGGCCGCCCTGTGCCTGCCATGGAACGATCCCGTGGCCATCGCCTGCGCCCAGATCGCCGCCAACCTCGTCGCCGGCAACACCGTGGTGTGCAAGCCCAGTGAGAAGACGCCGCTGGCCACCGCCCGGGTGATCGAGGCGCTGAACGAGGAGCTGCCCGCCGGTGTGCTCGGCCTCGGGGTGGGCGACGGTGCGCTCGGCGCCGCCCTCGCCGGCCACGTCGACGTCGACGTGGTCGTGCACGTGGGCTCGGTCCGCACCGGTCGCTCCGTCGCCGCCGCCTGCGCTGCTCGGGGGGCCAAGGCCGTCCTCGAGCTCGGCGGCAAGGACCCGATGATCGTCGACGCCGGCGTGGACCCGGCGGCGGCGGCGGCGCAGGCGGCCATGGGCTGCTTCGCCAACGCCGGCCAGATCTGCACGTCGGTCGAGCGGATCTACGTGCACCGGGAGGTCGCCGACGCCTTCGTCGACGAGCTGGTGACCCGGGCCAAGGCCATGCGGCTCGGGCCGGGCACCGACCCCTCCACCGACATGGGCCCGATGATCGACGCCGGCCAGCGGGCGGTGGTCGAGGACCACGTCCGCCAGGCGGTGGAGGCAGGGGCCGAGCTGCGCTGCGGCGGGGCGCCGGTCGAGGGGCCGGGGTCGTTCTACCCGCCGACGGTGCTCACCGGGGTGGCCCCGGGGATGGCCGTGGTCGACGAGGAGACGTTCGGCCCGGTGGCCGCCGTCCAGGTGGTCGAGTCGTTCGACGAGGCCCTCACCCTGGCCAACGGCACCGCGTACGGCCTGTCCGCCGTGGTGCTGACGGCCGACATGGGCCACGCCCAGGAGGCGGTCCGGGAGCTCGCCGTGGGCACGGTGAAGGTGAACGCCGCCTTCGGCGGGGCTCCCGGCGGCGCCGCTTCACCGCACGGCGTCTCCGGCGACGGCTTCGGCTACGGCCCCGAGCTGCTCGACGAGCTCACCCGGGTGCGGGTCGTGCACTGGGAGCCGCCGCCGACGGCGGCGGGATAGGCGGCGGCGAACCGCACGTCATTCGGGCGGCGTACGGGCGCCCAGGTGATCGGTGAGTGCCTGGACCATGGGGACCAGCCGGGCTCGTTCCGGCACCAACGGGTCGGTAATGCCCTCCTCACGCGCTCCCTCGGCGCACACCGGTCCCACGCAGGCGGCGACGACCCCGTGGTTGAACGCGCGCCGCAGCTCGTCGGCGCGGCCGGCACGCCGGGCGAGGAGGAACAGGTTGTGCAGCGCCGGCGCGGTGGTGAAGGTGACCGCCGCCAGCCGGCGGGCGCAGGCGGCGTCGAGCAGGGCGATCGCCGGCGTCGGGTCGGGAGGCAGGCTGGCCCGATAGGCGTCGGCCACGAGCACCTCCGCGTTCGCCGCCTCGAGCGCGGCCACGGCGTCGGGCAGGGCCGCTCCGTGCAGCTGGAGGACCACTCGGGCGCCCTCCACGGGTTCGGCCAGCACCCGGGCCACCAACTCCTCGAACCGCTCGTTGGGTGCGCGCCACCATTGGGCCAGGCCGGCGGCGGTGTTGACCGACGCCACCTTGGCGCCCCGGTTGGCCACCCGGGCCCTGGCCAGCGCCTCGAGCAGCGGCGCCCGCAGCCCCCAGCGCTCGGCGGCGTCGAACCACGTCCGCATCCCGAAGCCGGTGGAGGAGACGAGGAAGGCCGGGGGCCGGCGGATGACGTCTTCGGTCACGGCACGGAGCGACTCGTCGTCGGCGAGCGAGGAGATGCTCATGGTGGCGCCGTGGAGCGTGCCGGCGCCGCGGCTGTGGAAGAGCCGAGCTTGCTCCTCGGCGCGACGCTCGGCGGTGATGCCGACGGTCAGGCCTTCCAGCGGACCGCTTTCCACGTCATGCATCCTTGCATTCGCTTCGCCGGGGGTCGGCCGTCGTCCCGGCCGCGGCCGGTGCCCGACCGGGCTACGAGGCGGTGTCGTCAGCGACCGTGTAGGTCCACACCTCGGCGGTGGCGGCCACGTCCGGGCCCAGCTGACGGCCCTTGGTCAGCGCCTTCTCGACCTTCTTTCGGGCGGACGCCTCGTCGAATGCGAGCACGCTGAGCTTGGCCTCGATCTCGACGGTGAAGGAACGCTTTTGCTTCGGCACGCTCGAACGCTAGAGAAGAAAACACGCCGGAGCCAACTGGAGCCACCACGCAGCGTCATCGCCGCCACTCGGGAATGGGCATTCCCGCGCCGGGCGCGGAGAAATGTTCCTTTCTGCACCCCGTTGGTGGCGGGCTACCGTCGGTCGTCATGCCGAGCCGCCTCGTGCTGTGGGACGTCGACGGGACGCTGGTGCGGGCCGGACGGGTCGCCGGCGAGATCTTCTCGCTGGCCGTCGAGCATGCCGTCGGGCGCCATCCCGGCGAGCACGGCATCTCGATGAGCGGCAAGACCGACCCGCAGATCGCCCTGGAGATCCTCGCCGGGATGGGGCTGGAGGCCGACGATTGCTCTCGCCACCTTCCCGTGGTCGTCGACCGGCTCCAGACGGAGCTGTCCGGCGCCGTCGAGCTCATCCGGGCCCGTGGCCGGGTGATGCCCGGCGTGGCCGAGATCCTGGCCCTCCTCGACGACGACGACGGCGTGGCGCAGTCGGTGCTCACCGGCAACACCGCGGTCAACGCTGCCACCAAGCTCGCCGCGCTGGGCCTCGACCGGTGGCTCGATCTGGAGATCGGCGCCTACGGCAGTGACGATCCCGACCGGCGGGCGCTGGTGCCGGTGGCCCTTCGCCGGGCGGCCGAGCGGCGGGGTTGGACCCTCTCGCCCGAGGACGTGTGGGTGGTGGGTGACACGCCCCGTGACCTCGAGTGCGCCCGGGCCGGGGGCGCCCGCTGCGCGCTGGTGGCCACGGGGCACACCACCCAGGACGCCCTGTACGGCTTGGGCGCCGACGCCGTGTTCGACGACCTGTCCGACGTGGACGCGGTGGTGAAGCTGCTGCGGTCGTGATGACCCGGGTGGCGCCGGGCTCGTAGCGTGTGGGGCATGGGAACCGACGCCGGTGGCGTCCGGGCAGCGCCCTTCGACCAAGTGGCCCCATGAGCGGGTCGATCGGGGACGCCGCCGCCGACCTGCGCCGGATCGCCCGGGATGCCGGCGACGCCTCCGGTTACTTCCCGGCGCTGTACGCCCGGGTCACCGGCCGGCTCGCCGATGCCATTGCCCGCTCGGAGTTCGCCGACGGTCCGGGCATGGACCGGTTCGCCTCCACCTTCGCGTCGTACTACCTCAGGGCGGCCACCGGTGGTGTGGTCCGGCCCCGGTGCTGGCAGGCGTGCTGGGACGTGGCCGGTGCGCCCGGGCTGTTGATCGTCCAGCACCTGCTGCTCGGCATCAACGCCCACGTCAACCACGATCTCGCCTTGGCCGTGGTCGACGTGGCCGACGAGCGTGGCCAGCTGGCGCCGATCCGGGCCGACTTCGATGCGGTGAACGACGTGCTCGCCCAGACCTACGAGGACGTCCTCGGTGACCTCGACCGGGTCTCGCGCTGGGTCAGTGAGGCGGCCACGGTCGGGGGTGGGCGGGCGTTCAACTTCTCGCTCCGCCACGCCCGCCGCCAGGCATGGGGTGCCGCCGAACGCCTGCACCCCCTCGACCGGAGCGGGCGACAGGCGTACGGAGGAGAGCTCGACCGCCTGGTCTCGGTGCTGGCCTACCTCGTGAGCCGGCCGCCCGTGCCCCTGCGTCCGCTGGCCTGGCTGGCCCGCCGGTTGGAGCAGCGCGACCCGGCAGCGGTGGTCGACGCCCTGCTGGGTGAGCGGTGAGCGGCCCGGGGCGGGTCGTGGTGGTCGGCTCGGTCAACGCCGACGTGGTGGTGTCGGCGTCCGTCCTCCCTCAGCCCGGTGAGACGGTGCCGGGCCGGTCGATCGAGGTCCTTCCCGGGGGAAAGGGGCTCAACCAGGCGGTGGCCGCCTCGCGTGCCGGTGCCTCCGCCGTGCTGGTGGCCTGCGTGGGTTCCGACGGGTGGGGAGAGGAGGCGGTGTCGTTCCTGGAGGGCACCGCTGTCGACCGCTCGTGGCTGAAGGAGGTCGACACCTCCATGGGGACGGCCGTGGTCACCGTCGACGCCGACGGGACGAACACCATCGTGGTGGTCCCCGGAGCCAACGCCATGCTCACCGGCGAGCACACCGCGGCGGCGGTCGAGGAGGTGGGCGCCGGCGGCGTGGTGGTGGCCCAGCTCGAGGTGCCCCACGATGCCGTCGCCGCGGCCTTCGCCGCCGCCCGCCGGGTCGGGGCGACGTCGGTGCTCAACCCCTCGCCGGTCGGTGACGGGTCGGCGGCCCTGGTCGAGGCGGCCGACGTGGTGGTGGTGAACGAGGTCGAGGCCCGAGCACTCGACATCGGGCCGCGACCGGGGCGGGCCGTGGTGATCACCCTCGGCGAGCGGGGAGCGGAGGTCCACGCCGACGGCGAGGTGCACACCGTCGCCGCCCGCCGGGCCCGCCCGGTCGACACCACCGGCGCCGGCGACTGCTTCCTCGGCGTGATGGCGGCCGGTCTGGCCACCGGCAGGTCGCTTGCCGACTCGGCCCGGGCCGCCGGCGTGGCCGCTTCCCTGCAGGTCGAGCGAACAGGGGCGGCGTCGGCCATGCCCTTCGAGGACGAAATCGCCGCCGCTCTGGCGGCGGCGGAGTAGGCGGCCACCCGTGGCCCAGATCGTCATCATCGACACCGACATCGGCACCGACATCGACGACACCTGGGCCCTCGCCTTCGCCCTCCGGTGCCCGGAGCTCGACCTCCGCCTGGTCACGACCTCGACCGGCGACCCGGTCGATCGTGCCGCCCTCGTCGCCGACCTCCTGGCCGCCGGCGGGTGCCAGGACGTCCCCATCGGGGTGGGATCGCCGGGAGGCGGCGACCTGAACCAGCCACTGCGGGGCCTGGGTAGCCGCCAAGCCCTCGATGACCACCCGGGCGGCGTCCACGACGGTGTGGCGGCCATGGTCGAGACCATCGAGGCGGCGACCACCGAGGTGACGATCATCGCCCTGGGGCCTCTGACCACCGTGGCCGCCGCCCTCCAGCGACGCCCCGAGATCGCCCACCGGGCTCGGCTGGTGGGCATGCACGGCTCGCTGCGGGTCGGTTACCGAGGTGAGCCGGGACCGGTGCCCGAGTACAACGTCGCCACCGACGTCGACGCCGCCCGGCGGGTCTTCGCCGCGCCGTGGGAGTGCACCCTCACCCCGCTCGACACCTGTGGCTCGGCCGTGCTGCGCGACGAGGGCTACCGCAGGGTCCTCGCCGGCGCCGACCACGATCGCCTGCTGCGTGCGGTCCTGGCCCAGCACCGGACCTGGCTCGACGCGGTCGGACTGCCCGAGCTGTACGACCAGGCCACCACGCCGCTGTACGACACCGTCGCCGTGCATCTCGCCTACGACGAGTCCCTCGTCGACATCGAGCCGGTCGGTGTCTCGATCGACGACGACGGGACGATGCGGCCGTCTGACAACGGGCCGAGCCTTCGTCTCGCCACCGGTTGGCGGGACCGCGACGCGTTCCTCGATCACCTGGCGGGGCGCCTCCTCGATGCACGCCGACCCGGTCGGGACCGCTGAGCCGATGCGCCAGACGCTGGGCATATCCGCCCGGGCCAGACGACCGCCCAGGACGAGGCGCGTCGCTACCGCCCCTTGCCCGCCTCCGGGCGAGTGGGCCACACGTAGCCGCTGCCGTCGTCGACCTCGTCGCCGAACTCGGGCCCGTAGTGCTCCGGGTCCTTGCGCAGGAGCGAGAGGCGATGGCTGCGGTGCACCCGCTCGTCGCCGAGCCATGAGGGAAGCCCGCCGATGGCGGCGAGCTCCTGCTGCGATCGGATGCCCTCGATGTCCACGTCGGTGACCTCGTCACGGATCTTGCCGGCGCAGGTGTCGGCGTGCCCCCGCCGGCACCACTCGGCGCAGATGGCGGCGCCGTAGGCCGCCAGCGCCTCCTCGTGACCGGCCCACATCCGCACCGCCGGATGGTGCTTCCACCCGTACTGGGGACGGGTGAGGGCGCGCAGGATCTGCAGCGCCTCCACTCGCTGCTTGCCGAGACGCCGGTCGTCGAGCACCCGGGCGGTCGCCTCGAAGTCGGGATAGGGCAGGAAGGTCTGCATGGGGGCGCCTCCAGCCCGTGTTCGGAGCCGTTCACCCCCGCGGTTGCAAGCGTCGCTCCGGGCGTGCTAGTTAGGTAACCCTAACGTTGATTAGTTAGGAACCCTGACGAAAGGCAGCCCCCGTGGTCCACGACTCCATCGTCAGCTGCGTCGGTCGTACCCCGTTGGTCCGGTTGAGCCGGCTGTTCCCGCTGGCCGGGCACACGGTGATCGCCAAGCTCGAGCTGCTCAACCCCGGAGGAAGCGTCAAGGACCGCCCGGCGCGGTTCATCATCGACGAGGGGCTGCGCTCCGGGACGATCACACCGTCGTCGCACCTCGTCGAGAGCAGCTCCGGGAACTTCGGCATCGCCGTGGCCATGGCCAGCCGGCTCCACGGCCTGGCCTTCACCTGTGTCGTCGACCCCAACACCGCCCCGGCCAACCTGAAGATCCTCGAGCACCTCGGGGCCCGTATCGACATGGTCGTCGAGCCGGACGAGCGGGGCGGGTACCTCGGGAGCCGCATCCGGCGGGTGCGGCAACTCCTGGGAACGGTGCCCGCCAGCGTCTGGATCAACCAGTACGCCAACGCCTGCAACTGGCAGGCGCACTACCACGGCACCGCTGCGGAGATCCTCTCCGACCTGGACGGGCCGGTGGACCACCTCGTGGTCGGCGTCAGCACCACCGGTACGGTCCTCGGGCTCGCCCGCCGGCTCCGGGGGGTGTTCCCGGCCATGTCGGTGGTAGCGGTCGACGCCGTCGGTTCGGTCATCTTCGGCGGTCGTGCGGGCCCACGCCGGGTTCCCGGTCTCGGGGCCAGCCGGGTGCCCGAGCTCTGCTCGCCCCGTGAGATCGACGAGGTGGTCTTCGTGTCCGACCGGGAGGCGGTGCGCGGGTGCAGGGCGCTCATGGCCACGGAGGGGATCCTGGCCGGAGGATCGTCTGGTGCGGTCGTGGCCGGCATCGAGAAGGTCCTGGCCCAGGCGCCGGCACCCTGTCGAGTGCTGACGCTCCTCGCGGACCGGGGCGAGCGCTACCTCGACCTCGTGTACGACGACGAGTGGGTCCGCTCCCTTCCCGACGTCGAGCACCTCGCGCTGGCGCAGTGACCGATCTCGACGACCTCCTGGCGCCGGCGTCCTCCCGGCCGCACCGGCTGCTGTACCTCAGCCGGAACGACGTGGCCCACGCCGGCGGCTCCTCGTCGCACCTCTTCGTGGACGCGGTCGCCAGAGCGCTGCACCTCCACGCTGGCGGCGGCTTCGCCCAACCGCTCAAGCCCTACCTGCGGTGGCGGCCCGACGGGCACGTCGCCGACCGGATCATCGCCATGCCCGCGTACCTCGGGGGCTCCCAGCCCGTCGCCGGGATCAAGTGGATCGGGAGCCGCCACGACAACGCCCGGCTGGGTCTCGATCGGGCGAGCGCGCTCGTGGTGCTCAACGACCCGGAGACACACTTCCCGGTCGCCGTGTTGGAGGGCGGCCTCATCAGCTTGTGGCGGACCGCGGCGGTGACGGTCCTCGCCGCCCGCCACCTCGCCCGGCCCCACTTCCGGTCGGTGGCCGTGGTCGGCTGCGGGCCGGTCGGGACCCTGCAGGTCAGGGGCCTGCTCGAGCACGCCACCTCCGTGACCGAGGTGCGCCTGTTCGACCTGCGTCCCGAGGCGGCGGAGACCCTGGCGGCCGCGGCGGCGCGGCGCTTCCCCGACGTGGCATTCCGGGTCATGCCCAGTGCCGAGGAGTCGTTGCGTGGCGCCGAGGTGGTGGTGACGGCCACCATCGCCGCGTCGCCATGGTTGCCGCCGGAGTGGCTGGCACCGGGCTCGTTCCTCAGCAACGTCTCGCTGATGGATGCCTTTCCCGAGGTGCTCCTGGAGGTCGACAAGGTCGTGGTCGACGACTGGGACCAGTGCAACCGCGAAGGCAAGGTCATCCACCGGCTGGTCTCCGAGGGTCGCTTCTCGCGGACCGACGTCCATGCCGAGCTCGGCCAGGTGCTGGTGGGCGACCGTCCGGGGCGGGAGGACGCCGACGAGCGCATCGCGCTCAATCCCATGGGCATGGCGGTGGAGGACGTCGCCTGCGCCCAGGCGGTGCGGGACCGGGCGCTGGACGCAGGGATCGGCACGTGGCTCGACCTGGCATGAGTGCCGGCGACCAGGTCCTGCACGACCTCGTCGACGTGGTCCTCGCCGAGGACCTCGCCGGCGTGCTCGGACGCTCCCGGGTCGAGGTCGGCGGCCCAGATCTGGACGTGGAGCGGGACGAGCGCCGCCTCGTCATCCCCCTCGGTGGAGGCGACGAGCTGGCGTTGCGAGTCGTGCCCCGGCGCTTCCCCTGCTCGTGGGCGCTCAGCCGCCCGCCGGTGCTGCTGACGTCTCCCGGTGGAGCCCGGCGTCACCTGTCCGCCGGTGAGGTGCTGGCAGCCTTGGCCCGCCTGGTTCCCGGAGGCTGGCCGGGCCTGCCCGCCGTCCTCGAGGATCTGCGGGCCGCCCCCGAGCGGGCAAGGGTCGCCGCCACGACGACCGCTGCGGCGATGGCGACGGTCGGGTCCAACGGGTCCCTGCTCGACTGGGAGCGGCTGGCGTCGCTGCGTGACCGTCCCTTCCACCCGACGGCCCGGGTGCGCCACGGCTGGGGCCCGGCCGACCACGACCGCTACGGCCCCGAGCTGGCCCGGTCGTTCGGGCTCGACTGGGTGGCGGTCAGCAGGGACTGCCTGGAGCGGGGCGGGAGGGGCCCGGAGCCCGCCGATCCCGCCGCCGGCCTCTTGAGCATGGACGAGGCCGCCGCCCTGGCGCTGGCGTGGGAGGCCGCCGGGCTCGATCCGGCCGAGCACGTCGCCGTTCCCGTGCACCCGTGGTCCGGCGCCCACCGACTCGCCACCGCCCTCGAGGCCGCGGCAGGCACCGGCGCCTGCCGACCCCTTGCACTGGGACTGGGTTCGTTCGTCGCCACCTCGTCGGTCCGCACCCTCGCACCCCGCCACGGCGGCAACGGCCACGTCAAGGTCGCCCTGCCCGTCGACTGCCTCGGCGCCTCCCGCCTGTTGCCTGCCCGCCATCTGCGCAACGGTGTCACCGGCGAGCGCCTCTTGCGTGCCGTGGTCGCCGGCAACGCCCGTCTGGGTCACCGCCTGGCGCTCTGCGACGAGACGTCGTGGTGGGCCTTCTCCGCTCCGGGTGTCGACGAGCACACCGCCGGGCAGCTCGGGTGCCTGCTCCGCCGCTACCCGGCGGAGTGGGCCGGCGGGCCTGGTACCACGCTGGTGCCCCTGAGCGCCCTCGGCGTCGTCGCCCCCGACGGGTCCGCCCCCGCCCTGAGCCACCTGCTCGCCGCGCGGGGGAGCGCCGCATCGGCGGCGGATGCCCTCGAGCTGGTGAGCGATGTCGCCCTCCTGCTCGCCGACGTGGCCCTGCACTGCTTCGCCGCCGGCGTCATGCCCGAGCTGCACGGCCAGAACGTCGTCCTTGTCGCCCGCGCCGGCCGCCTCGAGCGGGTGGTGCTGCGCGACCACGACGCCGTTCGGGTCCACCTGCCGTGGTTGCGGCGCTCCGGCCTCGACGAACCCGGCTACCTCGTGGACCCCCGCACGCCGAACACCCTGCTCAACGAGACGCCGGAGGACCTGCTCGCCTGGTTCCAGACGCTGGCCGTCGAGGTCGCCGTGCGTGCCGTGGTCGAAGCGGCCGCCACCGGGTTCGGCGTGCGCGAGACCGACGCCTGGTCGGCCGTCGCCGGCGCCCTGGCGACGTGCGTGGGCGACCCGGCGCTGCCGGAACCGGCCCGGGAGGTGTCGGCCCGGCAGCTGCTGGAGGCGCCGGCCTGGCCCACCAAGCTGGTGCTCGGGCCGCTGCTCGAGAGGTCGGGGCCCGGCAGCGCCAGCATGCCCAGTGGGCGGGGATGGGGCCCCAGCCCTCTCGGCGGGCTCGACCGGATGCCGGGCGCCCGGTGCCGGCCGGCGCCGGCGCCGGCCGCCGCCGGGACAGCGGTCGGGTGAGTGGTGGCGGTCGTGGTCTTCTCGTGCTGGCCGGCGGGCAGTTCGTCTCCACCGCCGGGCTCACCGTCGTCGTACCCCTGCTCCCGCTGCACCTGGAGGAGCTCGGCGCCCTCGGCCCCAGCCGGCAGTTGTGGACGGGGATCGTGCTCGCCGCGCCGGCCGTCACCCTGGCGCTGGCCGCACCGCTGTGGGGGCGGGCCGGTGACCGGTGGGGTCGCAAGCCCATGGTGGTGCGGGCCCTCCTCGGGCTGGCCGCCGCGCTGGTCCTCATGGCCCTCGCCCGCACGCCGGCGCAGCTTCTCGCCGCCCGGCTGCTGCAGGGAGCATTCGGAGGGATCGCCGAAGCCGGCGCCGCCTTCGTCACCACCGCGTCCCCGGCCGGCGCCCGCGGCCCCATGCTGGGCCGGCTGCACGCCGCCACCGCGGCGGGCGCCCTCGTCGGGCCCCTGGCCGGAGGGCCGTTGGCCGACGTGGTCGGCCTGCGGGCGGTGCTCGCCGCCGTGGCCGGTCTCACCGTCGCCAGCGCCCTCGTCGGGTGGGTGGCCTTGCGTGAGCCCGCTGGCACGGCGCCGGCTGCCGGCGACGTTGTTCCGACCGTCGGCGGGGAGCGCACGTCCGCCCCGGGCCGCCGGCCCGGTGCCTGCCTGCTCGCCGGCTTCTGCGCCCAGGCCGGGGCCTACGGCCTGGTCACCGTCTTCGCCCCGCACGTGCGCTCGCTCATCCCCGACCCCACCCGGGCGGGAGCGTGGGTGGGAGGGCTCCAGGCCGTGACCTGGGCCGGATCCACCCTGGCGGCGCCGTGGTGGGGCGTGCGCCACGAGCGCCGGGGCGTGGAGGCGAACCTCGGCGCCGCCCTGGTGGTCATGGCGGTCGCCGTCGCCCTCCAGGCCTTCGTGCCCTCCGCCTGGGCTCTGCTGCCGCTTCGTGTGGCCCAGGGCTGGTGCGCGGCGGCGGTGGTGCAGGGCGTGCTGCTGGCGGCGAGCCGGCGGGTCGCGCCGGCGGACCAGGGCTCCGCCATCGGGGGTGCGACGAGCGTGCTCACCGCCGGCCAGGTGGCGGGCGCCCTCGGAGGAGGCCTGGTCACCAGCGTGTTGATCCCGCCGGCGGCCATCGTGGTCTTCGGCGCCGTGGTCGCCGTCGGCGCCGCCGGCGTGCTGCGGGCTGCCGCGGCGGCGTCGCGGTACCCGGTCGTGGTGAACCCGTGAGCTCCCCGTTGGTGCTGGAGAGCAACGAGGCCCGCCGAACGGCCGAGGCGGCGTCGGTGGAGCGGCTGGTGAACACCTACTTGCGAGAGTCCGGCATCGGCGCTCCCGTTCCCCTGGCCGACCCGCCGCCCGCCGGCAGGGGGCGGGCCATGGGAGTGCCGCTGCCGGCGACGGGCGAGTGCCTCGCCGTGGTGCCCGAGTACCGCTCCGCCCTCGGGCATCACCGCTACGGGCCGGGATGGTGGCGGGCGACGGGCGCCGGCTGGGAGCCGGCCGGCGCCGGCGGCGTGGCCGAGTTGGTGGTGGGCGAGGTGGCGGCCGAGGAGGCGGACGCCGGCCGGCGAGAGCGCCGGCAGCGCGCCCTGCTCGCTCAGGTGGCCGACAGCGTGGCCCGCACCACCCGGTACGTCTCGGCGGCGGCACGGGCACCGTCCGCCCCCACGTCACCGACCGGCGCCTTCCTCGCCGCCGAGCAGGGCATCTCCACCGGCCATCCGTTCCACCCGACCCCCAAGAGCGCCGAGGGGTTCAGCGAGGACGACCTGGCCCGGTACGCACCCGAGCTGGGCGCGGTGTTCTCCCTCCACTGGTTCGCCGTTGCCCCCGCCGCCCTCGTCGAGGAGCGCGTGGGCGGCGCCGTGCTCGACCCGCCCGTGACCGTCACCGCCAGCGCCAGGCGCCGGCTGCGACCCGACCAGGTCGACTGGCCACTGCTGCCCGTGCACCCGTGGCAGGCGGCCCACCTCGCTCGGGTGCCGGCGCTGGAGGCGGCGATCGACGGGGGGACCGTCGTGCCCCTCGGTCCACTGGGGCGGGCCGTGCACCCGACGTCGTCGGTTCGCACCGTGTGGGACCCCGGCGCCGGCATCTTCCGCAAGCTGGCCCTCGACGTGCGCATCACCAACTTCGTGCGGGTCAACCCGCCGGACCAGCTGCGGCGCAGCGTCGACGTCAGCCGGCTGCTGGCCGGCCACCGGTCCCGTGGCGCCCGTCCGGGCTTCACCGTGCTGCTCGAGCGCGGCTACCGGGCCCTGGCGCCGGCGGGCCTCGACGACGATGCCCGCCGGTCCGTCGTCGCCAGCTCGGCAGCAGTCTGGCGTGACGCCCCCGACCTCGCCGCCGGGCCGGCCCCCCTGGTGCTCGCCGCCCTGCTGGAGCCGGCCGCCGGCGCCGGCGAGCCGCCTGTCGCCGGCGCCGTGCGCCGGGCAGCCGAGGATGCGGGCGTGCCCGCCGGAGGCTCCTTCGTCCGTCACTGGCTCCGGCGCTACCTGGGCGTCTCCCTCGTTCCCCTGGTCAGGCTGCTCGCCGAGGAAGGCGTGGGGCTGGAGGCGCACGCCCAGAACACCCTCGTCACCCTCGACGGCGGCTGGCCGGTGCACGTCCACGTCCGTGACCTCGAGGGGGCCAGCATCGACAGGGACCACGCCGGCCGTGCGGGGCCACACGCCGCCGGCCCGCCCGCCGACAGCCCGGCGCTGTACCCCACCGACGAGGTGTGGCGCCGGTTCGCCTACTACGTGCTGGTCAACCACGTGGGCCACCTGGTGGCCACGCTGGGGTGGTCGCTCGGCGTCGCCGAGGAGCAGCTGTGGGCCGAGGTCCGGCGCGCACTCGAAGGGCTGGGCGATCGCCTGCCCGAGCCCGCCGCCGGCCGGGTACGGGCGTTGCTCGACGCGCCGGCGCTGCCGGCCAAGGCCAACCTGCGCAGCCGCTTCCGCGAGCGGGGCGAAGACCCCCTCTACGTCGACGTGCCCAACCCCTTGTCCCGGTGAACGACGCCGCGGCCACAGGGGCCGTCCCCGCCCACCTGCCCGAGGTGCTCGCCGCCGTCGCCTCCGACGAGCTCGCCGCCGCCCGCCGGCGGGTGTTCCGCCAACTGCTGGAGGCCCTGACCTACGAGGGGATCCTCCCCGTCGAGGAGCGACCCGACGGCGAGGGCCTGGCCTTGCGCACGACCGGCGGTGGTGGCACCACCTACACCTGGCGGGCCCGCCGCCGCCACAGCTTCGGGCGCCTGCGGGTGGACCCCTGCTCCATCGAGCGCCACGCCGGCGGCCGGGGCGAGCAAGCCCGCTCGCCGGCGCTGTTCGTCCACGAGCTGGCCGGCGCCATGGGCGCAGACCCCGGCAAGGCGGCGGCGTTCGCCGACGAACTGTCCCGGACCGTGCTGAACGACGCCGTCGGCGCCTGCCGCCGGCGTGCCACCGACCCGGCAGTGGACGGCTACCAAGCGCTCGAGGCGGCGGCGGGCGGCCACCCCTACCACCCGTCGTACAAGTCGCGGGTGGGGTTCGACCCGCTCGACAACCTCGGTTACGGGCCTGAGCCGGCGCCGATCGTGCGCCCGGTATGGCTGGCCGCCCGGCGCGACGCCGTTCAGGTGGCGGCGGCACCCGGCACCGACGACACCGCCTTTCTCGCCGGCGAGGTGGGTGACGACGTGCTCCGCCGGCTCGCCGCCGCCGTGACCACCGCCGGCGGAGACCCGCAGGCCTACGTCCCCGTGCCCGCCCACCCCTGGCAGTACCGAGAGCGGCTGCTCCCCGGCCTGGTCGACGACGTGCGTGACGCGACGCTCGTCCCCCTCGGAGACGGCGGCGACGACTACCGCCCGCAGCAGTCCATCCGCACGCTGGCCAACGTCACCACGCCGGCGAAGGCCTCGCTCAAGCTGTCGCTGTCGATCGTGAACACGTCCACGGCACGCACGCTGGCGCCCCACACCGTGGCCAACGCCCCCCGGATCACCGGCTGGCTGCGGGGCATCGTCGAGGGTGACCCCTACCTGGGCGGCGAGCTGCGGCCCGTCCTCCTCGGCGAGGTGCTCGGCGTCTCCTACCACTCGCCTTCACGCATCACCGCCGGCGGCGAGCTGGCCGCCATCTGGCGGGAGAGCATCCACGCTCACCTCGGCGCCGGCGAGGCGGCCGTCCCCTTCACCGCCCTGTCGCTGCTCGACGGGCGGGGAGCGCCGGTCGTCGCTCCCTGGCTGGCCGAGCGGGGAGCGCAGGCCTGGGCGCGCCAGCTGCTCGAGGTGACGGTCCCGCCGGTGCTGCACCTGTTGTGCGCCCACGGCCTGGCCGTCGAGGCCCACGCTCAGAACATGGTTCTCGTCCACCGGGACGGGTGGCCGGTCCGCATCGCCCTGAAGGACTTCCACGACGGCGTCCGCTTCGCCCGCCACCTGCTCGCCGACCCGCAGGCCGCTCCCGAGCTGGTACCCGTCCCGGAGGCGCACCTCCAGGCCAACCGGACGTCGTACCTGGAGGCCGAGCACGGCGACGAGGTGCGGAACTTCGTGCACGACGCCTTCTTCTTCGTCAACCTGGCCGAGGTCGCCATGTTCCTCGACGACCACTGCGGGCTGGCCGAGCGTCGGTTCTGGGCCTTGGCCCGCGAGGTCGTGTTGGCCCACCGCCGGCGCTTCCCCGACCTCGCCGACCGCTTCGATCGCTTCGACGTCCTGGCACCGACGGTGCGAGTGGAGCAGCTGGCGGCCCGTCGCCTGCTGCCCGAGACCCGCCCGCGCCTGCACGAGGTCCCCAATCCGCTCGCCGGCGGAGGCGCCGGGTGAGGGCGCCGGACCTGCCCCGGCACAACCGCCTGGCCCGGCGGGTGCGAGCCGGCGAGCCGGCGTTCGGGCTGTTCTGCTCGCTGCCGTCTCCCGCCGTCGTGGAGATGATCGGCCGAGCCGGTTACGACTTCGCCGTGCTCGACACCGAGCACACCCTGGTGTGCGCCCACGAGCTCGGGCACCTGCTGCGGGCGGCGGAGAGCACGGGGCTCGACGCCCTCGTGCGGGTCCCGGCCGACGACGCCGGTGCCATCGGGCGGGTGCTCGACGCCGGAGCCGCCGGCGTGGTGGTGCCCCGAGTCCGTTCGGGCGCCGGCGCCCGGGCCGCGGTGCGAGCGGCGCGCCACCACCCGCTCGGTGAACGGGGTCTCGACGCCGGACGGGCCGCCGGGTTCGGCGACGTCGACCTGGCCGAGCTCGTCCGCCGGGCCGACGAGGAAGTGCTGGTGGCGGTCATGGTGGAGGACCGTGACGGCGTGGAGGCCATCGACGAGATCGTCGCCGTCCCCGGGCTCGACCTGGTGGTGGAGGGCGCTGCCGACCTGTCGCACTCGCTGGGCGTTCCGTGGGAGACCAGCCATCCCCGGGTGCGAGAGGCGTTGCACGCCGTGGAAGGTGCGTGTCGCCGCAACGGTGTGGGCTTTTGTGCCATTCCCCGGGTGCCGGGCGACCTGGACGCCGGGTGGGACCGGGGTGTGCGCACGTTCGTGCTGGGAGAGGCTCGCAGCCTGGCCTTCCGGGCCCTGCGGGCCCCCCTGACCGGACCGGGCCAGCGCCGGCGTGGGTGACGACGCCTGGCCCCGCCGTCGGATCGAACAGGCGGCCCGGGCCTTGGTCGATGCGTCGCCCGAACCGGTGTGCGCCTACGTCTACGACCTCGTCCATCTCCGGCGCCACGTCTGCGCCGTGCGGGCCGCGCTGCCCGGTGTCTGCCGTCTGTTCTACGCGGTCAAGGCCAACGCCGACCCCTCCGTGTTGCGGACCCTCGCCGGCGTGGTCGACGGCTTCGAGGTCGCCTCCCTGGGCGAGCTGGAGAAGGTCCGGGCCGTGAACGCCGAGGTTCCGGTGGTCTTCGGCGGGCCGGGCAAGACCGACGAAGAGCTCGACGGGGCGCTCGCCCGGGGAGTGGCCCTCGTCCACGTCGAGAGCCTCCACGAGCTTCGGCGACTCGAGCGTCTGGCGGCACGGCGGAGCACGGCCGCCGACGTGCTCCTGCGGGTGAACCTGGCCGGACCGCTGCCCGCGGCCACGCTGGCCATGGGAGGCGTCCCCACCCAGTTCGGGATCGACGAGCGCGAGCTCCCGGTGGTGGCGGGTGTGGCCGCCCGCTCTTGCTCCGTGTGCCTGCGGGGCTTTCACTTCCACTCCCTGTCCAATCAGCTCGACCCCACTGCCCACGCCCGCCTGGTCGGGCTGTTCCTGCGCCGGGCGCGCCGCTGGGGCGACGAGCACGGTGTGGCGGTGGGCGTGGTGAACGCCGGCGGCGGCTTCGGGATCGACTACGGCGACCCCCGGCGCTCGTTCGACGTCGCCGGCTTCGCCCCGCACCTGTCCCGCGAGCTGGCCCTGCACCGCCCGCCGGGCACCGAGGTCGTGTTCGAGTGCGGGCGCCACCTGGCGGCGTCGTGTGGGGCGTACGTGGTGGAGGTCCTCGACCTCAAGGTGAACCACGGTCGCCATTTCGCCGTCGTGCGGGGAGGAACGCACCATTTCCGACTGCCCGCCTCCTGGGGCCACAGCCACCCGTTCGTGGTCGTGCCCACTGACCGCGGCACCGACGGCTTGCCCCGTCCCGAGGTGCGGAACGTGCGGGTCACCGTGGCCGGCCAGCTGTGCAGCCCCAAGGATGTCCTCGCCCGTGACGCGCCGGTCGAGCGCCTGCGGGTGGGTGACCTGGTGGTGTTCCACCACGCCGGCGCCTACGGCTGGGAGATCTCCCACCACGAGTTCCTGAGCCACCCTCCACCCCGGTTCGTGTTCCTCGGCCCGTGACCGGCGGCGATACGCCGGCAGGCGTACCGTGGTGGCGTGGGCAGGCCCTATGTGGTCGACCCGGCGTGGTCCTTCACCCGGGACGGGGACACCTTCATGGTCCGCGGAGGGGCCGACCAGCTGTTCGCGCTGGAGGACGTGCCCGACGACCTCGCCGGCGCCCTGCTGGCGCCGCCGGTGTTGCGCCCGCCGGCGCCGGCGGCCGGCGCCGGCATCTTCGACCAGTTGGTGATGCTCGGTGCCCTCCGGCCCGAGATCGTTGCACCAGGCCGCCTGCTGGCGACGTCGCTGGTCTGGTCGGGTGATCCGGTGGACGGTGTGGCCGAAGGCGTGGCCGCCCAGCTGGCCTCGGCCGAGTTGGTCGACGGGTCCGGTTCGCTCGTCGTCTACGTCCGTACGACGGCGACGCTGGGTGAGACCGCCGGCCTGGCCGCCGACGGTCCACCCGTGGCCCACCTGCTGGTCGACGCCGCCTATCACCACACCCTTTCGCTGGGGCCCCTGGTGGTCCCAGGCGACACCGCCTGCCTGTCGTGCCTGGTCATGCGGGTGTGGCCCAGCTGGGGTGACGAGCGACCGCCTCCCCGTCCGGCGGCGACGCAGCGTCCCGGGCTGTTGGCCGCGGTCATCGCCGGCGAGATCGAAAAGGTGGCGGTCGGCGACACCGGCCTGGTCAACCGGACGGTGGCGATCGACCTGTCCACCTGGCGGACGACCGAGGGCACCTTGTTGAAGGCCCCGTGGTGCCCGGTGTGCTGCCCGGTGGACGCCCCGTGAGACGCCTGGCGACGCAGTTCGACGACCCCAGGTCGCCCGGGGGCGTCGCCACTCCCACCTGCTGTGGCGCCGGTGCGTGCTGCTCCTGCTGCTGTTGCGTCGGCACCCTGCTCACGGCCTCGACGGTAAGCGCCACCTCCGGTAAGCACCAGCATGACCGCCGAGGTGCGACCCACCAGCGCGGTGAGGCTGGCGACGGTGATGACGTGGGTGAGGGCGAGATAGGCAAGGGCTCCTCGGGGTCGCTGGTGTTGTTGTCGATCACGAGGACCTCGAAGGACGGGTAGTCCA
>JAHWJR010000029.1:2390-14692 GCA_019348335.1 Actinomycetota bacterium | reverse complement strand
TGGGGTCGGGCCGCGGTCGTGGAGGCGGGCGCCACGGGCGGGTCGGTTCGGCCACGTCGCACCTCCAGGGTCCCTCGGCGGCGCTCCCCTCTTTCCTACCATCCCCGTCCGGGCCTGGGCGTGCCCGGCAGTACGCTCGGGTGGCCATGGCCAGGGTCCACGAGCTGCTCGCCGGCGGCCGGTGCTTCTCGTTCGAGTTCTTCCCGCCCAAGACCGACGAAGCCGAGCGTGCCCTGGAGAAGGCGCTGGGCGAGCTCGAACCCCTCCGGCCGTCGTTCGTGTCGGTCACCTACGGGGCCGGCGGCAGCACCCGCCAGCGCACCCGCGAGATCGTGCTGCGCATCCTGTCCGACACCTCGATGACCCCCATGGCCCACCTCACGTGCATCGGGCACCGCCGGGAGGAGCTGGTCGAGATCCTCGACGGCTACCGGGAGGCCGGCGTCGAGAACATCCTCGCCCTGGCCGGCGACCCACCCGCCGGCGCCGAGGCCGACCAGCCGACGGGCGACTTCAGGTACGCCGTCGAACTGGTGGAGCTGGTGCGGGAGCGGGGCCCGTTCTCGGTGGGGGTGGCTGCTCATCCCGAGTGCCACCCCCGGTCGTGCGACCGACCGACCGACCGGCGCCACCTGGCGGCCAAGCTGTCCGCCGCCGACTTCGGGGTCACCCAGTTCTTCTTCCGTGCCGCCGACTACTTCGAGATGATGGACGAGCTGGCCGCCCTCGGCATCGACAAGCCCGTGGTCCCGGGCGTCATGCCGGTCACCAACGTGCGCCAGGTGCAGCGCTTCGCCGAGCTCTCGGGGGCCGCCTTCCCCGCCGAGCTGGCCGAGCGCCTGCAGGCCGTGGCCGACACGCCGGGGGAGGTGCGCCGCATCGGCGTGGAGGTGGCGACCCAGCTGTGCCAGGAGCTGCTCGACGGCGGGGCGCCGGGCCTGCACTTCTACACGCTGAACCGGTCGACGGCCACGCGCGAGATCTACGCCAACCTTGGGCTGGGAGGGCCGGAACCAGGCTGAGTAGGCTCCACCGGTGGCCGAACCGATAACGCTCGCCGACGACGGCACCCTGCGTGTCCCCGACCAGCCGATCGTGCCCTTCATCGAGGGCGACGGCATCGGCGTCGACATCTGGCCGGCGACCCGGCAGGTCCTCGACGCCGCCGCTGCCCGCCACGGCCGGTCCGTGGGGTGGCGTGAGGTGCTGGCCGGGGCCAAGGCCCACGAGGAGACCGGTGAGTGGCTCCCGGCCGAGACGGTCGAGGCCTTCCGCCAGTATCGGGTCGGCATCAAGGGTCCCCTGACCACCCCGGTGGGCGGCGGCATCCGCAGCCTCAACGTGGCGCTCCGCCAGATGCTCGACCTCTACGTCTGCCTGCGCCCGGTGCGCTGGTTCCAAGGGGTGCCCTCCCCGGTGAAGCATCCCGAACGGGTCGACATGGTGGTGTTCCGGGAGAACACCGAGGACGTCTACGCCGGCTTCGAGCTGGCCGAGGGCAGCCCGGAGGCCAAGAAGCTTCTCGAGTACCTGCACGACGAGCTGGGCTGGGAGCTCCGTGCCGACTCGGGGATCGGGCTCAAGCCGGTCTCGGTCACCGGCTCCAAGCGGCTGCAGCGGGCGGCCATCGAGTACGCCGTGCGCCGGGGTCGGCGCTCGGTGACCCTGGTGCACAAGGGCAACATCATGAAGTTCACCGAGGGCGCCTTCAAGAGCTGGGGCTACGACCTGGTGCGCGAGGAGTTCGAGGGCCAGGCCGTGGGCTGGGACGACTGCGGCGGCGACCCGGGCGAGCGGGTGCTGGTCAAGGACGTGATCGCCGACGCCTTCCTCCAGCAGATCCTCACCCGGCCCGAGGAGTACGACGTGATCGCCACCACCAACCTCAACGGCGACTACATCTCCGACGCCCTGGCCGCCCAGGTGGGCGGCATCGGCATCGCCCCCGGGGCCAACATCAACGAGGTCACGGGTCACGGCATCTTCGAGGCCACCCACGGCACCGCCCCCAAGTACGCCGGGCAGGACAAGGTCAACCCCGGCTCCCTGCTCCTCTCCGGGGTCCTGCTGTTCGAGCACCTGGGCTGGGACGACGCCGCCGGCGACATCGTGCGGGCGCTGGAGGCCACCATCGCCGACGGCATCGTCACCTACGACTTCGCCCGCCTCACCGAGGGGGCCACCGAGGTCAAGACCTCGGAGTTCGCCTCGGCCATCGTCGACCGCCTGTAGGAGGCACCGGAGTCGGAATAGCGGGTACCTCGGCCCGGTTGGAACCGACGTGCCCGAAACAGAGACCCTCACCCTCCCCGTCCTTCCCCTGACCGCCGGCGTGGTCGGCCCTGGGATGGTCGTCAACGTGGTCCTGGAGACGCCCGAGGCCCGGACCGCCGTCGAGGCGGCCACGTCCGGCGACGGTCGGCTCCTGCTGGTGCCCCGGCTCCACGGCAGCTACGCCCGGGTCGGCACCGTGGCCAAGGTCGAGAACCTGGGCCAGGCGCCGGGCGGGATGCGTGCCGCCGTCGTCCGCGGCCTGGAGCGAGCCGTGATCGGCGCCGGCGTGGGGGGCCACGGCGACGGCCTGTGGGTGGCGATCGAGCCGGTGGTGGAGGGCGAGCCCAGCGAGCGAGCCGCCGAGCTGGCGGCCGAGTACAAGGCGGTCATCGAGCGCATCCTCGTCGAGCGGGGCGCCGGGCGCATGGCTGAGGGCCTCCGGGGCATCACCGACCCCGGGGCGGTGGCCGACACCGCCCTGTACATCCCCGAGCTCTCCTTCGAGCAGAAGATCGAGCTGCTCGAGGCGCTCGACGTCGAGACCCGCCTGGAGAGGGTGCTGGACTGGGCCAAGGAGGTGCTGGCCGACGTCACCGTCCGCTCCGAGGTCGACCGGGGCGTGGCCGAGGAGCTGAGCCAGGCCCAGCGCGAGACCGTCCTGCGCCGCCAGCTGGAGGCCATCAAGGCCGAGCTCGGAGAGGGCGACGACGACGTGGTCGCCGGCTACCGGCAGCGCCTGGAGGAGTCGGGCGCGCCCGAGTCGGTGCGCGAGGCGGTCGAGCGCGAGCTCGAGAAGCTCGAGCGCACCGGTCCCCAGAGCCCCGAGCACGGGTGGATCCTGGCCTGGCTCGACACCGTGCTGGACGTGCCCTGGGCCACGCGCGCCGACGAGCCGCTCGACCTCACCGAGGCACGGGCGGTCCTCGACGCCGACCACGCCGGCCTGGACGACGTCAAGGAGCGCATCGTCGAGCTGCTGGCGGTGCGCAAGCTGCGGGCCGACCGGGGCAGCGATGCGACGATCGCCGGCCGTGGGTCCGGCGCCATCCTGGCCCTCGTCGGGCCTCCCGGTGTGGGCAAGACCTCCCTCGGACAGTCGGTGGCCCGAGCCATGGGCCGCCCCTTCGCCCGGGTGGCACTCGGCGGGGTGCGCGACGAGTCGGAGATCCGTGGCCACCGGCGCACCTACGTCGGCGCCCGGGCCGGCCGCTTCGTGCGGGCCCTGACCGAGGCCGGGGCCATGAACCCGGTGCTGCTGCTCGACGAGATCGACAAGGTGGGCAGCGACTGGCGCGGCGACCCGTCGTCGGCGCTGCTGGAGGTCCTCGACCCGGCCCAGAACCACACCTTCCGTGACCACTACCTCGAGGTCGACCTCGACCTGTCCGACGTGGTGTTCCTCGCCACCGCCAACGTGATCGAGACCATCCCCCAGCCCCTGCTCGACCGCATGGAGCTGGTGCACCTCGACGGCTACACCGACGAGGAGAAGGTCGCCATCGCACGCGACCACCTGCTCCCGCGGCTGGTGGAGCGCACGGGATTGCGCGCCGACGAGATCGAGGTGGGTGACGACGCCCTGGCCGAGCTGGCTTCCGGCTACACCCGCGAGGCCGGGGTCCGGGAGCTGGAGCGCCAGCTGGGCCGGGTGCTGCGCAAGGTGGCGACCCGGGTGGTGCGCGGCGACGGTGACGGCGATGGAGCGCCGTTCGTGGTCGACACCGATGCGGTGCGGCCGCTGCTCGGCCGGCGCCGGTTCCACTCCGAGGTGGCCGAGCGCACGTCGGTGCCGGGTGTGTCCACCGGCCTGGCCGTGACCGGGGCGGGCGGTGAGGTGCTGTTCGTCGAGGCCACGTCCATGGCCGGCGAGCCGGGCCTGTCGCTGACCGGCCAGCTGGGCGACGTGATGCGGGAGTCGGCGGAGATCGCCCGCTCCTTCGTCCGATCGCACGCCGACGACCTGGGCATCGCTCCCGACGTCTTGGCCGACCGCCGGTTCCACCTCCACGTCCCGGCAGGGGCCGTGCCCAAGGACGGCCCGTCCGCCGGCGTGGCCATGGTCACCGCCCTGGTCAGCCTGCTCACCGGTCGCCCGGTGCGCCACGTGGTGGGCATGACCGGCGAGGTCACGCTCCAGGGCAAGGTGCTCCCCATCGGCGGGGTCAAGCAGAAGGTGCTGGCTGCCCACCGGGCCGGGATCACCGAGGTGGTGCTGCCCGCCCGCAACGAGCCCGACCTCGACGACGTGCCCGAGGCGGTGCGCCAGGACCTCACCATCCACCTGGCCTCGGACGTGCGGGAGGTGCTCGCCGTCGCTCTCGAGCCCGAGGCCTCGCTTCTGGCGGCCACGCCGTAGCGGTATACGCCACGGTCCTGCCGCCGGAAGGGCGGCAGACCGCTTGACTGGGGCGATGCACGCACCCCTCAGAGTCGCCGTCACCGGTGCCGCCGGCCACATCGGCTACAACCTCGTGTTCCGCATCGTGGCTGGGGCCATGTTCGGCCCCGAGCAACCTGTCGCCCTGCGCCTCCTCGAGATCACCCCGGCCCTGCCGGCGCTCGAGGGGGTGGCCATGGAGCTCCACGACTGCGCCTCGCCCCTGCTCGAAGAGGTGGTGTGCACCGACGACGCCGCCCGGGCCTTCGACGGGGTCGACCACGCCCTGCTGGTGGGGTCCCGCCCCCGCACGGCGGGCATGGAGCGGGCCGACCTGCTGGAGGCCAACGGCGCCATCTTCACCGTCCAAGGGCGGGCGCTGGGCCGCCACGCCTCATCCGACGTGCGGGTGCTGGTGGTCGGGAACCCGGCCAACACCAACTGCCTGGTGGCGCAGCGCAGCGCGCCCGACCTCGACCCACGCCACTTCACGGCCATGACCCGCCTCGACCACAACCGGGCCAAGGCCCGCCTCGCCGACAAGGTCGGGGTGCCGGTGGGCGACGTCACCCGGATGACCATCTGGGGCAACCACTCGGCCACCCAGTACCCCGACATCTTCCACGCCCGGGTGGGCGCCCTGGGCGCCTGGGACGCCGTGCACGACCGGCGGTGGCTCGAGGAGGACTTCATCCCCGGGGTCCAGCAGCGGGGCGCCGAGGTGATCGCCGCCCGCGGGGCGTCCAGCGCCGCCTCGGCCGCCTTCGCCGCCGTCGCCCACATGCACGACTGGGTGCGGGGGACTCCTGCCGGCGACTGGGTGTCCATGGCGGTGGTCTCCGACGGGTCGTACGGCGTGCCGGAGGGGCTGGTCTCGTCGTTCCCCGTGACCTGCGCCGGCGGCGAGTGGTCGATCGTGCCCGACCTCGAGCTCGACCCGTTCTCCCGTGAGCGCGTCGACCGGTCGATCGCCGAGCTGGTGGAGGAGCGGGAGGCGGTGGAGCAGCTCGGTCTGCTGAGCTGACCCCGGCCTCCGCCGGCGTGGGGCCAAGTGCTCAGTACGTCGTGCGCTCCCGGAGGCCGGCGAAGGCCGCGTGGAGGCCGTCGAGGGCTCGAGCGTGGCGCAGCAGGGCGGTGACGTCGCCCCGTACCTTGAGGCGCCCCGAGGTGAAGGCGTCCTGGGCGCTGGCCGTGCCCGTCGCCACGGCCACCGCCGACTCCCAGTCGGTGGTGAAGGTGACGTCGGCGTCGGCGGCCTCCCCGGCCCGGAGCCGGGCCTGGCCGTCGCTGAAGGACACGACGTAGCGGACGTCGGCGTCCGGGCCGCCAGTCACCACCTGCTGGACGACGAGGTGCACGCCGGCGCTGGCCTCGGCCAGCTCGGGACTGGTGGCCGCCGCCGCCGAGGCCTCCTCGATCCACTGGTGGCTCAGGAAGCGGGGCACGCCCTGCATCCTCGCAGGCGTCGGTACGGTGACGCGGTGGACGAGGTGACGCCCGCCGACGAGGGCCGGCACCGGCCCGGTCCCGACTCGTTCTGGGAGGAGGCGTGGGACTTCGACTTCGCCTCCCCGTCAGGGGACCTCGGGGGCTACGTGCGGGTGGCGCTGCACCCGAACCGGGGCGTGACCTGGTTCTGGGCCGCTCTGGTGGGTCGCCGCCGCCCGCTGGTGACGGTGGTCGACCACGACGTGGCCCTTCCCCGGGGGCCGGGCCTCGACCTGCGCAGCGAGGGCCTGTGGACCGACCCGGTGTGCGAGACGCCGCTGGAGCACTGGACGGTGGGCCTGGAGGCGTTCGGCGTCGGGCTCGACGACCCCACCGAGGCGTACCGCTCGGTGCGGGGCGATCGCACGCCGCTCGGCTTGGACCTGGAGTGGGAGACCGTCGCCGGCCCCCGGCTCCTGGGTCGCACGGACGGTTACTCGCTGTCGTGCGCCGTGCACGGGGAGGTGCTGGTCGGGCGCGAGACCCTCGCCTTCGAGGGGTGGGGGCAACGCAGCCATGCGTGGGGCCGGCGTGACTGGTGGGGCCCGGCGGGGGGCACGAGCAGCGGGCGCCTGCGCGACGGCACCACTTGGTCCAGCGACGGTGTGTCGCCGTCGGCCGTGCCCGGTGAGGACGGCCTGCTGCCGGCGTCCCGCCTCGAGATCGGCGACCCGGCCCTGGCCCTGGCCCTGGCCGCCACTCCGATCCACCACGCTCCTGTGCGCGTCGACGGGTCGCAGGGGCGCAGCAGTCGCCTGGCCCGCGCCCTGTGCCGTTACGTGGCGGCCGACGGCCGGTCCGGCGCCGGCTGGGCCGAGTGGTGCACGCCCGCCGGCGGGGAGCCGGCGGGAGTTGTCAGGTGACGGGCCCGATCGGCGGGCCGAACGGGCGCAGCAGGATGTCGAGCGTGGCAGGGTCGAGCACACCGGTCTGTGGCAGCAGGGCCCGTTTCTGGTAGGCCCGCAGCGCCTCCGACGTGAGGTCGTCCCAGCTGCCCGTGGCGGCCACGGGGTGGCCCAGGCTGGTGAGCTGGGCCTGCAGGGCCCGGACCTGCTCGGGCCGCAGCTCGCCCGGGGCCAGCGCCTCCCACCGGAACTGCGGTGCGGCGGCGATGGTGTCCCAGATGGGCTGGCTGGCGTGCTGCCACGACCAGAACGAGGCCCCCACCGCGCCCGATGCCTCGGCGGCGGCGAGGAAGCGGGCGATCTCGTCGGGCGGCGGCGGGCCGGGGCGCCCACCCTCGGGGGCGCCGTCGTAGGCCTGGCCGACCGGGATCACCGGCTTGCCGAACGGGAGCAGGAAGGTGACGTCGTTGGCCACGTCGCTGTCCGGCTGGCGGTTGAGCCAGTAGGTCATGGGCGCCACGGCGTCGAAGGGCGGCAGCACCTCTGCGTAGGGGAAGATGCGCTGCATCTGGGGCGAGGGTCGGGGGATCACCGCCACCAGGGGGTAGCGGGGCCCCGCCGCCTCCCGGAGCAGGTGCCCGTAGGCGCCCGCCCCCTCGGGCGTCAGGTTGGTGCCCTCCGAGCGGGTCTCGATGTCGGCGGCGAAGCCGTCGATGCGGTGACCGTCAGGGGTGGTGTAGGTGATGGCGGCCATGGCCCGGGCCACGTCGTCGCCCACGTCGTACAGGTAGGGGAAGTCCCACCCGATGACCCGCAGCCCCGAGGCGTGGGCCTTCTGGAGGAGCTGGTCGAGGTAGGGCTGGGCGTAGAAGCCCGATTTGGACGACCCGGTACGGACGTAGATGTGGGTGAGGCCGACGTGGCGGGCCCGGTCGATGAGGGCATCGACGTTGCCGCCCTCGACCTGATCGGTGACGTAGAGCCACATCCCCTTCCCCAGCGGGAGGGCGCCGGCGTCGGCTGGGACCACCGGCTCGGGCGGGGCTTTCGGAGCAGGTGCCGGTGCCGGAGGCACCTGGTCGGCGCTCAGCCGGCTGAGGCCGGGCAGGCGGGGGTTGGGGCCGGCCGGGGGCGATCCCGCCGGCACCGAGGTGGGGAGCCGGCTGAGGCCGGAGAGCTTGGCCACGGGTACCACCTCGACCGGCTCGACCGGCTCGGCCGGCTCGGCCGGCTCGGCCGGCTCCTCCGGCGGATCGCCAACCGGCTCGGGGGCTGGCTCGTCGCGCACCTGGGCCGCCGCCGGGATCCGGCTGAGACGGGGGACCGACGGCTCGCCCTCCGGCGCCGGCGGCTGGAGTCGAGCGGCCGGGATCCGGCTGAGGCGGGGGATCGACGGCTCGCCCTCCGGTGCCGGCGCCTGGAGCTGGGCGGCGGCGGCCGGCACCCGGCTCAGCCGGATCACCTCCGGTTCGCCGGAGGCGCCGGCGGCTGGGAGCCCCACCGACGACAGCGCCACGGCAGCCACGGTGATACCGGCCGCCGCCCTCCGGCGGGCGGCGGCCAGCGAGCTCAGCCGACGGGGAGCAAACTGGCCGGCCTCGTCGAGCGCAGGTGCCGACCCGAGCGGCGCCAGGCGGGGGGTCGGCTCTT
Source organism: Actinomycetota bacterium (assembly GCA_019348335.1). Lineage (GTDB taxonomy): Bacteria > Actinomycetota > Acidimicrobiia > Acidimicrobiales > CADCSY01 > JAHWJR01. Next base: position 6,058 of record JAHWJR010000029.1, on the reverse strand, counting down.
TTCCTCGTGCCATCGAGCTCCGTCGTCCATGCTCTCAGTGGTGCGAACATGACGGAGCGTGGGTCCCCCGTCGCTCAGCATGGTGACAGAACGGGACCAGGAAAATCCGGCAAAAATCTGATTTGTTTGCCCCCGTAACCGAATCGTCAAACTCGATCCGAGAAGATCTTCCGCTTCACCTCTTGGATGGCGGAGGTGACCTTGATGCCCCGGGGGCAGGCGTTGGTGCAGTTGAAGGCGGTGCGGCACCGCCAGACGCCTGAGCGCTCGTTCAGCACGTCGAGACGGTCGGCGCCGCCCTCGTCACGGGAGTCGAACAAGAAGCGGTGGGCCTGCACGATGGCGGCGGGCCCGACGTAGCCCGAGTTCCCCCAGAACACCGGGCACGACGTGGTGCAGGCGGCGCAGAGGATGCACTTGGTGGTGTCGTCGAAGCGAGCTCGCTCCTCGGGGCTCTGGCGCCGCTCGCGGTATCCCGGGTCGTCACCGGCCACCAGCCACGGCAGCACCGAGCGGTACTGGGCGAAGAAGGGGCGCATGTCCACGACCAGGTCCTTGATCACCGGCAGGCCCCGGATGGCCTCGACGGTGACGTCGGTGCCCACCTCGGACAGGAGCACCTGGCACGCCAGGGCGTTGGCGCCGTTGACCACCATGGCGTCGGAACCGCACACGCCGTGGGCGCACGAGCGCCGAAAGCTGAGCGTGCCGTCGTGGAACCACTTGGCCCGGTGCAACACGTCGAGCACCCGGTCGGTCGGTTCCAGGCCCTCGACGGTGAGCTCCTGCCAGTGCGGGCGCCGGTCGACCTCGGGGTTGTACCGCTTCACCCGAAGGTGCACGGTCAGGGTCTCCGGCGCGTCCATGCCGGCAAGTGTGCCGCGCGTTTTGGCGGTTCGGCGCTGGGTACAGTGGCCGCCACCTCACGGACAGAGAGGGGTCTCGTTGGCCGAGGTCGTGCTCGAGGGCGTCGAGAAGGTGTACCCGGACGGCACCCAGGCCGTGGCCGATCTCCATCTCTCGATCGGTGACGGTGAGTTCATCGTCCTGGTGGGGCCCTCGGGCTGCGGCAAGACCACCGCGCTGCGGATGGTCGCCGGCTTGGAGGAGATCAGCGGGGGCCAGGTCCGCATCGGCGACCGCGTGGTCAACGGCGTGCCCCCCAAGGACCGTGACATCGCCATGGTGTTCCAGAACTACGCCCTCTACCCCCACCTCAGCGTGCGGGAGAACATGGGCTTCGGGCTCAAGCTGCGCAAGGTGCCGGCGGCCGAGATCGACAAGCGGGTGGAGGAGGCGGGCCGCATCCTCGGGCTCGAGGACCTCCTCGACCGCAAGCCGCGGAACCTCTCGGGCGGCCAGCGCCAGCGGGTGGCCATGGGCCGGGCCATCGTGCGCGAGCCCCAGGCCTTTCTGATGGACGAGCCCCTGTCCAACCTCGACGCCAAGCTGCGGGTGCAGATGCGGGCGGAGATCGCCCGCATCCAACGTGACCTCGACGTCACGACGCTCTACGTCACCCACGACCAGACCGAGGCCATGACCATGGGCGATCGGGTGGCGGTGATGCGCAAGGGGCTGTTGCAACAGGTCGACGCCCCTCAGGTCCTCTACGACCGGCCCGACAACGTCTTTGTCGCCGGCTTCATCGGCTCGCCGGCCATGAACATGGTCCAGGCTTCGATCGAGACGAGCAACGGGGCGACGTTCGTGTGCCTGGGCGACCAGCGCCTGCGTATCGCCGACGAGCTACTTGCTGCCCGGCCTGCCCTCGCCGCCTACGAGGGTCGCAAGGTCGTCCTCGGCATCCGTCCCGAGGAGATGGAGGACGCTGCCTGCGCCGGCGAGAACCCCGACGACCGCCGGCTGCGGGCCACCGTCGACCTGGTCGAGCAGATGGGTTCGGAGGCCTACGTCCACTTCAGCCTCAAGGCCCCGCCCGTGCTGACCGATGACACGCGTGAGCTGGCGTCCGACGTCGGGCTCGACGACCAACTGGAGCGGCGAGGGGAGAAGGCCACCACGGCGATGGTCGCACGTGTCAGCCCCCGGACCCGGGCCGCCAAGGGTGACTCCATCGACCTGGTGGTCGACACCGGCCGCCTCCACTTCTTCGACATCGACAGCAGCCTCGCCGTCTGGGGCGACCCGGACCGGGCGGCCACGACCACGACCACGAAGACCTGAAGGAGAATCCATGCGTAAGGGCTTTCGACCTGTCGTCCTCCTGGCCATCCTCGCCCTGCTGGCTGCGGCCTGCGGAGGCGGAGGCGGCAGCGGCACCGGCGCCGGTGGAGGCGGCGGGACCGATGCTGAGGAGGTGCTGGGTGATGTCGATCTGTCCGGAACCCAGATCGAGGTCGCAGCGGTGTGGACCGGCAGCGAGCAGGAGAGCTTCCGTGCCGTGCTCGACGCCTTCGAGGAGCAGACCGGCGCGTCGGTGACCTACACGTCGACCGGCGACGACATCGCCGCTGCCCTGGGACCGCGCATCTCGGGTGGGAGCCCGCCCGACGTGGCCGTGCTGCCCCAGCCCGGGCTGCTGCGGGACTACACCGAACAAGGCGTGCTCCAGCCCATCGAGGGGTTCGTGGGGGAGACCGTCGACGCCAACTACGACCCCATCTGGCGCGAGCTGGGCACGGTCGACGACCAGCTCTACGGCGTGTGGTTCAAGGCATCCAACAAGTCGCTGGTCTGGTACAACACTGGCACCTTCGAGGACGCAGGCGTGGAGCCCCCCGAGAACTTCGAGGACTTCCTCTCCGCCGCCCAGACCCTCACCGACTCCGGTGTACCGGCAATCTCCGTGGGCGGCGCCGACGGCTGGACCCTGACCGACTGGTTCGAGAACGTCTATCTCCGGGTCGCAGGGCCCGAGAAGTACGACCAGCTGGCCGAGCACCAGATCCCCTGGACCGACGAGTCGGTGAAGCAATCCCTGCGAACCCTGGCCGACGTCTTCGACCCGTCCCTGCTGGCCGGCGGCACCCAGGCGGCGCTGCAGAACGACTTCAACACCTCGATCACCCGGGTGTTCACCGAGCCGCCGGAGGCGGCCATGGTGTCCGGAAGCGACGCCGTGTCCGGGGTCATCAGTGCCGACACCAACGCCCAGCTCGGCAGCGACGCCGACGTGTACGACTTCCCGGAGATCGAGGGCTCGGGGCCGGCGGTGGTCGGTGGCGGCGACGTGGCCGTGCTCATGAAGGACAGCGAGGGCGGCCGAGCCCTGATCGAGTTCCTGGCCACGCCCACCGCGGCCGAGGCCTGGGCCTCTCGGGGCGGCTTCCTCTCGCCCAACAAGAACCTCGACCCCGAGGTCTATCCCGACGACATCACCAGGAACATCGCCACCGCCGTGGTCGAGTCGGGGGAGAACTTCCGCTTCGACCTCTCGGACCTCCAGCCGTCCGAGTTCGGGGGCACACCGGGACGGGGCCTGTTCAAGCTGTTCCAGGACTTCTTGTCCAACCCGTCCGACGTCGACGGCATCACCCAGCAGCTGGAGGACGCGGCCGCCGCCGCATTCCGGTAGCGGCAGCGGCAGCGGGACGAGGGTGACCGGGGAGGCGACGCGGTGACCACGGTGGAGGAGCAGGAACGGCCCGAACCGGCGCAGCCCCGCTCGCCTGCTGAGGACGGTGGCGGTGGGGCGGTGTCCGGCG
>JAHWJR010000029.1:0-2290 GCA_019348335.1 Actinomycetota bacterium | reverse complement strand
CCGGCGCAGCCCCGCTCGCCTGCTGAGGACGGTGGCGGTGGGGCGGTGTCCGGCGGCGGCACCGTCGCCCCCCGCCGCCCTCCCGGTGGCGGGCGCGTCTCCCGGCGGTGGCTGGTCGCCCTGGCCTTCCTCGGCCCGGCTCTGGTCCTGCTGGGCGCCATCGTGATCTACCCCATCGTGTTCACCGTCTTCCGGAGCTTCTACGACCGGGCCGGCGACGCCTTCGTGGGGATGGACAACTACCAGCAGATGTTCGCCTCGCAGCGCACCCGGACCGCCATCAAGAACAACATGATCTGGGTGGCGGTGGCGCCGGCCATCGCCACCGGCGTCGGGCTGATCGTGGCCGTCCTGGCCGAGCGGGTCCGGTGGCAGACGGCGTTCAAGGTGGCGGTGTTCATGCCCATGGCCATCTCCGGGCTGGCCACCGGCGTCATCTTCCGGCTGGTGTACGAGACCGAGCCCGAACGGGGCCTGGCCAACGCCGTGGTCACGACCGTGGCCGGCACCTTCAGATCCTCGGGTGAATACGCCGGCGCCCGACCTTCCCAGGAGGATGCGCTCCAGCCGGCGGGGATGGGCTACCTCACCGCCGACACCTTCTCACCGGGCGACACCGCGCCCCTGGGCCTGCTGGCCATTCGCCCCTCGGAGGTTCCCGACAGCGCCGAGGAGGCGGTGCTGCCCCAGGCCGGGGCAGGCGAGCTGGCCGGCGCGGTGTGGCTCGACTTCAGTCGGGGAGGTGGAGGGGAGCGAGGAGTGCCGGACCCGACCGAGGTCGGTCTGCCCGGCATGCGGGTGGAGGCGCTCCAGGCGGAGCGGGTGGTGGCCGCGACCGAGGCCCGCGCTGACGGCACGTTCGTGTTCACCGGCTTGGAGCCTGGCGACTACCGGCTCCGCCTCGCCGAAGCCAACTTCCGGCCGCCATGGGGTGGGGTCAATTGGCTGAGCCCGACGCTGGTCACGCCGGCGGTCATCGCCGCCTGGTTGTGGATCTGGGTCGGGTTCGCCATGATCGTGATCGGCGCCGGGCTGGCGGCCATTCCCCGTGACGTCCTCGAAGCCGCCCGGGTCGACGGAGCCAGCGAGTGGCAGGTCTTCCGGCGGGTCACCGCCCCCCTGCTGATCCCCGTCCTGCTGGTGGTGCTGGTGACGCTGGTCATCAACGTGCTCAAGATCTTCGACCTCGTCCTGGTGATCCCGCCGGGCTCGGTGCAGGACAACGCCAACGTGATCGCCCTCGAGATGTGGCGGGTGTCGTTCGGCGGGGCCCGTAACCAGGGGCTGGGCAGCGCCCTGAGCGTCTTCTTGTTCCTGCTCGTCCTGCCGGCCATGGCGTTCAACATCAAGCGCTTCCGCTCGGAGCGTCGCTGATGGCCACCGCCATCGACGCACCCCGCCGGACGGACGCACCGGGCGAGGAGGCCCCGCGCCGGCAGGGCTCGGTGGCCGCCCGCCTCAGCCGGGCGGTGGCCAAAGGCCCGCTGAACGTGATCCTCCTCCTCATCGCCCTGTTCTGGTTGCTGCCCACCTTCGGGCTACTGGTCTCGTCGTTCCGCTCGGCCGCCGACAACGCCACCAACGGCTGGTGGAACGTGTTCACCGCGCCGGCGCAGCTCACCCTGGACAGCTACCAGTCGCTGCTGGGCGACGCCCGCATGGTCGGGGCCTTCTGGAACACCGTGCTCATCACCGTGCCGTCCACCCTCGGGGTGGTGCTGATCGGGTCCTTGGCCGCCTACGCCTTCGCCTGGATCGACTTCCCCGGTCGCGACTGGGCCTTCATCACCGTGGTGGGTCTGCTCGTCGTGCCCGTGCAGGTAGCCCTGATCCCCGTGGCTGAGCTCTACGGCAGGCTCGGTGTGTTCGGGTCGATCCCGACGGTCATCCTGTTCCACATCGCCTTCGGGCTGCCGTTCGCCATCTTCCTGCTGCGCAACTTCTTCGCCGGCATCCCCGCCGAGCTCCTGGAGGCGGCGCGCATCGACGGTGCCGGCGAGGCCCGCATCTTCTTCCGCGTCGTCCTGCCCATCGGCCTGCCCGCCATCGCCTCGCTGTCGATCTTCCAGTTCCTCTGGGTGTGGAACGACCTGCTCATCGCCCTGGTCTTCGCCGGCACCGACGCCGCCCCGCTCACGGTGGCCATCCGGGAGCAGACCCGGCAGTTCGGGGCGAACATCGACGTCATCGCCCCCGGAGCGTTCATCTCGCTGATCGTGCCGCTCGTGGTCTTCTTCGCCTTCCAGCGCTACTTCGTGCAGGGCTTGCTGGCCGGCGCCGAAAAGTGAGG
>JAHWJR010000181.1:2096-4291 GCA_019348335.1 Actinomycetota bacterium | reverse complement strand
GCGCCGGTGGCGGCCAGGAGGCGACGCCCGCTCATGCCTTGAGGTCGGCCTGGACGATGAGCCGCTGGCGGTCGGAGTTCTTCGGGTGGCAGGTGGTCAGGGTCACCATCCCGCTGGGCGTGGCGCTCACCACCGAGAAGTCGGTGGGCTCGACCACGAACGGAGCCTTGCTGAGGACGTAGGTGCACGAGCCCACCGGCGTCTCCAGGATGATCTCGTCGCCCGGCTTCATCCGGTCGAGGTTGTGGAAGGGGCGGCCGTAGGTGGTGCGGTGACCGGCGATGGCGACGTTGCCGGGCTCACACGGCAACGGGGTGTCGACGTAGTGGCCGGCGCCGGCCCGCAGGGCGCTCAGGGTGGTCCCCTCGACCACCACGGTGTCGACCCCGAGCGAAGGGATCTTGAGCCGGGTCAGGCTCTCGCCTTCGGCGACGGCGCCGGCGCGGTACGCCTCCTGCGCCTCGGGCGTGGCCAACTGGTTCTCGAGCTTGTCCTGCACCCGTCCCTGGTAGAGGTTGGTGTAGAAGGGGTAGCCGAGGACACCGACGGCGACCAGCAGCATGACCACCGACAGGCCCGACAGGAGCCGGCGCGTGTTCTTGCGCTTGCTGAGGGCCCCAGCGGCACGGTCGGTCGGGCCGACGGGAGGGCGATCGTCCTGGCTCAGCACGAAGCGACCCGGGACGGGGCGGAAGGGGGGACCTGGCTCATGAGGCTCTCCAGAGTAACGAGGAGCGGGAGGAACCGATGCGCGCCGTGCACCAGTCACGGCGTGGCCGGAGGTTGCCCGACCTGTTCATCGTTGCCGCGTCGTGCCGCATCCCTCTCGCACCGACCGATCTGACCGGTACTGCACCGTCGACGGACCCGGCTCCCGGGGGAACCGGCGTCGCACCCCTTACTGACTCATCAGACCGGCGTTGGTGACGCGAGCGCCGCGCAGCGTGACCGGAAGCGGTCAGCGTTCCACCCGCATGGAGGCCGACCCGGACAGGTCGACGTCACCGACGAGGGGACCGACGAGCGGGAGGTCGGTGACCGACACGTAGCGGACCAGCACCCGCACCCGGCTGCCCGCCTCACCCCGCCCGGAGGCTTCGACCACGACCCGGTCGGGGATCAGCCTGGCGCCGGCCAACGCCGCCGCCTGGGCCGCTCCCGGGTCGTCGCTGACCGCCGCCGCCCGGGCTCCCTCCCGGGCGGCGTGGACGACGAGCACCTGGTCGCGCACGACCAGGGCCACTTGCAGCAGCGCCAACGCCAGGGCGGCCACGAGCGGGAGGACCAGGGCCAGCTCGACCGCCGCCTGGCCCCGGTCGTCCCCCACTCGCCACCTCAACGGGCGTCGCCGATGACGTTGTCGAACACGGCGTCGAGCAGCCGGCCCAGCCGGTTGGTCCTGGTCGCCCAGGCGCCGATCAGCAGGGCGATGGCGGCGGCGCCGAGCAGGACGAGGGCGTACTCGGCCGACGTCTGGCCCTTCTCGTCGCGCAGGCGGTCGAGGCGGGCGCCGAGGTGGTCGGCGGCGAGCAGCACGGAGACGTGGACGTGGACGAACAGAGCAAGCGGGAGCATGGGCTCCTCCTTGTGACTGGTGTTTGCGGATCAGGGGCGCAGCGACCCGAGGGCGCCGGCGAGCAGGGGCGCCACCGTCAGCAGCGCGAAGGCGGGGAGTGTGCAGAACACGAGGGGGAAGAGCAGCTTGACCGGCACCCGGCGGGCGGCCTCCTCGGCGCGCCGCCGGCGGTCGGACCGGAGCTCGGCGGCCAGGCGGGCCAGCCCGTCGAGCAGCGGGGCGCCGTAGCGCTCGGACGCCAGGAGGGCGGCGACCAGCGGCCGCACCTCTTCGCCGGCGCGGGCGGGAACCTCCTCCAGAGCGTCACCGATGCGGCGACCCAGGTCGACCTCGTGCACCACCCGACGAAACTCGGCGGCGAGGGGACCGGGGCCACGACGGGCGACCGCCGCCACCGCCAGCGGAACGGTGAGCCCGGCGCCCACGGCGAGCACGAACAGGTCGGCCACCTCGGGGAGATGACGCAGGAGCTCCGCTTGCCGCCGCCGGCGCTGGCGGCGAGCGGCCACGGCCGGCAGGCCCCATACGATCGCTCCGACCGCCGGCGCCGCCAGAGGCAGAACCACCACGGTGACGGCGGCGGCCGCCACCGAACGGCCGAGCCGCACCGCCGCCCCGG
>JAHWJR010000181.1:0-1996 GCA_019348335.1 Actinomycetota bacterium | reverse complement strand
GCCAGGCAGGCCAGGCCCAGGGGGGTTCCGAAGAAGGCGGCGGTGCGCTCGTCGGTGGCCGCCGCCAGGGCCGAGAAGCCCAGGGGCGCCACCACGATCACCACGGCCGAGAGGCGAGCCTGCGCCGACAGCGCCCGCACCTCCCCGGCCACGGCCGACCGGGCCCGCAGGGTGGCGGCCACGCCGTCGAGGGCGCGGGCGTGGGCGCCACCGGTCTCGGCGCCCAGCCCCAGTGCGGACACGGCCAGGCGCACCCCTGGCAGGGGCCGCCGTCGACCCCATCGGTCGAGGGCGGTGACCAACGACACGCCGGCGGCGACCTCGGCGGTCACGAGGCGCAGGTCGTGGCCGACCAGGCCCGGAGCGGCGGCGGCCTCCTCCACCGCCTGGCGCAGCGACGCCCCGCTGCGCAGGCTGCGCGCCATCGCCTCGAGCAGCTCGGGCAACGCTCCCTCGAGGAGACGGTCGGCCCGCCCCGCACAGGCGAACAGCGCCGCCAGCGGTCCGGCGACCGACGCCACCGCGGCGACCGCGGCCAGGGCCGGGCCTCCGGCCAGCGCGGCCAGGACCGTCGTCCCGGTGCCGGCCAGCAGCCACCCCTGCCACACCGAGGACGCGTCGGCGACCACGCCCGCCGCCATCAGCCACCGGCCGAGCCAGGCCGGCGGCGGCGGCAGCCACACCGGCAGGCCGCCCGGCACGGGCGCCGCCACCGGCGTGCCGGCCGCCAGACGGCGCACCACCAGCGATCGCCGGCCCGTCCCCGCGGCCGCGCCCACCGCCAGCGCCGAGGTCAGCACGAGGAAACCGACGACCAGGGGGGCTCCGGGGCTCATGGGCCCACTCCGCCGGCATCGTCATCGACCCACTCCGGGTCGGGGGCGGTGGCACCGGGCGCCCGTGGCGGCCGGAGGGGAAGGGCGTACAGCCCACCGGGCCCGCCGAGCGGCCGCACGCCGGCGGCGACTTCACCGGAGGCGCCACTGCCCGCCGCTGCTCCCGGAGGCAGCACCTCGGCCACCTCGATGACGCGCCGGCCGCCGTCGGCCCGGCGCGCCACCTGCACCACCAGGTCGACCGCGGCGTGGAGCTGGTCGCGCACCGCCGCCAGCGGCAGCGCCACCGACCCGGTGAGCACCATGGTCTCCAGCCGGCGCAGGGCGTCGGCCGCGCTGTTGGCGTGGCAGGTGGACAACGAGCCTTCGTGGCCCGTGTTCATGGCCTGGAGCATGTCGAGTGCCTCGGGCCCCCGCACCTCGCCCACGATGATGCGGTCGGGGCGCATGCGCAGGGCGTTGCGCACGAGCTGGCGCAGCGACACCTCACCGACGCCCTCGGCGTTGGCCGGCCGAGCCTCGAGGCGCACGACGTGGTCGCCGGGCAGGCGCAGCTCGGCGGCGTCCTCCACGGTGATCACCCGCTCACCGGACGGGATCTCGGCGCCGAGGGCGTTGAGCAACGTGGTCTTGCCGGCGCCGGTACCCCCTGAGACCACGACGTTGGCCCGGGACCGCACCGCCCAGCCCAGCAGCTCGGCGACCCCCGGCGGGCAGAACTGGTCGAGCAAGAGGCGCCGCGTCCCGAAGCGGCGGATGGTGAGACAGGGCCCGTCGACCGAGAGCGGAGGGACCACCGCGTTCACCCGGGACCCGTCGGGCAGGCGGGCGTCGACCAGCGGGGAGGAGCGGTCGATGCGCAGCCCGAGGGGGCCGACGACCCGCTCGATGAGCTGCTCGACGGTGGAGGCGGCCAGCTCGAGGCCGACCCGCTCCACCCGCCCCGCCCGCTCGACCCACACCGGCCCCGACCCGTTGACCATCACCTCGGTGACCTCGGGATCGGCCAACAGGGGCTCGAGCGGGCCGAGGCCGCAGGCGCGAGCGGTCACCCCGTCGACCAGGCGGGCGAGGCGCTCGCCTCCCAGCAGCGGCGCCTCCGACCGGGCCAGGTGCTGCACCCGCTGGCGCAGCGCCGCCGGGCCTTCGGGAGCGGGATC
>JAHWJR010000028.1:10653-14761 GCA_019348335.1 Actinomycetota bacterium | reverse complement strand
TTGTTGGGCGGTGGCGCGCATGGTGGAGCGGGCGCGCATGGCTTGTTGCTGGATGAAGGTGAAGGCGGCGCTCTCGCCCAGGCCGTGGTTCTCCATGAGCTGGGCCTTGGCCCGGTCGACGACCCGGTGGGTCTCCATCTGCTCCTCCAGGCCCCGCACCTCGGCCTCGAGCGCCCGCATCTCCTTGAACCGGCCCAGGGCCACCTCCACCGCGGGGACGAGCTCGGAGCGCTGGAACGGCTTCACCAGGTAGGCGAGGGCGCCGGCGTCGCGCGCCCGCTCGACCAGGTCGCGCTGGGAGAAGGCGGTGAGGATGAGGACCGCGGCCCGGCGCTCGCCGGAGATCTCCCGGGCGGCGGACAGCCCGTCGAGCCCCGGCATCTTGATGTCGAGGATGGCCAGGTCGGGCTCGTGCTCCTTGACCAGGGCCACGGCCTCGTCGCCCCGGCCGGTCTCGCCCACGACCTCGTAGCCCTCCTCTTCGAGGGTCTCCCGCAGGTCGAGGCGGATGATCGCCTCGTCCTCGGCGATGACCACCCGGACAGGCACCGCTGCCCTCCCGTTCCCGACCGGGCTCAAGTGGTGCCGGCCAGGAGGCGGTCGAGCAACTCGTCCTGGGAGCGCTCCAGGCGCTCGATCCTGGCGAGCAGGTCGGCCCGGTGGCGGGCCATGGCGTCGGCGTGGCGCTGGGCCTGGTGATGCTCCTGACCGGCGACGGGCGTCTCCGACACGAGAGCGCGCAGGCGGGCGTCGTCGGCCACCTCCCCCAGGCAGGCCAGTTGCTCGTCCACCACACCCAGCTCCTCGCGTAGCTCCTTGAGCACGGTCGCGCCGTGAGAGAGCTTTCGCTCCAGCAGTGACCGTGTCACAGCGGAGAGTGTAAGCCGGACCCGGCGGTTCCCTCCGACATGATCTCCCGCACCCGCTGACACACTGGCGGTGTGCGACGGCTCCTGCTGCTGGCGTTCATCTGGGGATGGTCGTTCCTGTTCATCAAGGTCGCCGTGGGAGGCATGACGCCGACCACCGTCGCCGCCGCCCGCATCGCCCTGGGGGCCCTGGTGCTGCTGGTGGTGCTCCGCGTCCGGCGTCTGGCCCTTCCCACCGACCCCACGTCGTGGCGGCACTTCGCGGTGGCCGCCCTGTTCGGCAGCGCCGCCCCCTTCTCCCTGCTCGCCTGGGGGGAGGAGCGGATCACCTCTGCCCTCACCGCCGTGCTCAACGCCGCCACCCCGCTCTTCACCGCCCTGATCGGTGCCGTGGTGCTGCGCGAGCGGCTGCGACCGCTGCAGGCCGCCGGCCTGCTGGTGGGCCTGGCCGGGGTGGCGGTGGCCGCCGGCGTGGGCAGCGGCGACCTGGCCGGCTCGTCACTCACCGGTTCCGTCGCCTCGGTGGGCGCCGGCGCCTGCTACGCCGTGGGGTTCATCTACATGAAACGCAACCTCATGGACATCCCCGCCGAGGTCGCCGCCACCGGGCAGCTGATCGCCGGCGCCACCATGCTGGCGCCGTTCGCGCTGTGGACCACGGCGACCGAGGGCATCGACCTGGCCCCCCACCGGCTCGTCGCCATCGGCCTGCTCGGCGCCGTGGGCACCGGCGTGGCCTACGTCCTGAACTACCGCGTGGTCGCCGACCTCGGCCCCACCAAGGCGTCACTGGTGACCTACGTCATCCCGGTCGTGGCCGTGGTCGTCGGGGTCGTGGTCCTGGGCGAGCCCTTCCGGCTGCGGCTGCTCGCCGGCGGGCTGCTGATCGTGGGCGGCATCGCCTCGGTGCACCGCCGGCTGCGGCTGCCCCGCCGCCGCCCGGCGACACCGGTCGGCGGCGCCTGGGCCCTCGTCGCGGTGGTGGCGCTCGCCGGTCTCCTCGCCGGCTGCGGGCAAGACCGATCGGAGGAGTCGGCCGGCTGCGGGCCGGTGGTGGAGGAGAACCTCGACCCGAGCTCGCAGCTCCACCTCCTGCCCGGGGCACCCGAGCCGGAGTACCTCTCCGATCCTCCGACGTCCGGGCCTCACCTGGCCGGTCCCGCTCCTGAAGGAGTGCTCCGGTCGCCCCTGGACCGACCCGTCCAGGTGCAGGTGCTCGAGCAGGGCGGCGTGGTCATCCAGCACCGCGACCTCGACGAGGCATCCCTCGACGTGCTCCACGGGCTGGCCGGCGACCAGGTCGTCGTCGCGCCCGGCCCGGACCTGCCCAGCCCCGTGGTGGCCACCGCCTGGGGGCGCAAGCTCACCTGCGAGAACGCCGACGCCGGCGCACTGCGCCGATTCGTGGAGACCTTCGTCGACGAGTCGCCGGACGAGGCCGACGAAGGCGGACCGGGGGCACGCTGACGAGCCGTTAGCTTGGCGCGGTGACGGCCGAGACCGACCTGGCGGCGTGGGGCATCGACACGGGGTACTGGGACGCCGGCGGCCGCTGGCAACGACCCGATCCGTCGTCGCTGGAAGCCGTCGCCGCCGCCATGGGAGCCCGCCCGGGAGACGGCGGCCCGCCGGCGGGCCCACCCCTGTGGTTCGTCGGCACCGGCAGCCAGGACCGCCTGCTGGGGCCGTGTGACCTGGTGCTCGAGGACGGGACCGACCTCGGCACGGTGACGGCCCTGCCGCCCGATCTGCCCGCCGGCTACCACGACCTGCGGCCCCTCGACGGCGGCCCCACCACCCGCCTGGTCGTCAGCCCCCGCCGCTGCCACCTGCCCGCCGACCTTCGCATCTGGGGGTGGGCGGTCCAGCTCTACGCCGCTCGCTCCGCCGCCAGCTGGGGGATCGGCGACCTGGCCGACCTCGAGCGGTTGTCCCGGTGGGCGGGCGACCACGGCGCCGGCGTCATCACCATCAACCCGCTCCACGCCGCGGGGCCAGCCGCACCCCAGCAGCCCAGCCCGTACTACCCGTCGAGCCGTCGCTGGCGCAGCCCGTTGTACCTGCGGGTGGAGGACGTCCCCGGAGCGGCCGGGCTCGGCGACGAGCTCGACCGCCTGGCCGCCGCCGGCCGGGCCCTGAACCACGACCGGTGCATCGACCGCGACCGGGCCTGGCAGCTGAAGGCCGAGGCCCTCGAGCGCTGCTTCGCCGCCTTCGACGGCGACCCGGCCTTCGACGCCTACCTCGCCACCGAGGGAACCGCCTTGGAGGAGTGGGCCACGTTCTGTGCCGTCGCCGAGGTCCACGGCAACGGCTGGCCGGGCTGGCCGCCGGCGCTGCGCCGGCCCGACACCCCCGAGGTCGCCCGCTTCGCCGCCGAGCACCGCCATCGGGTGCGCTTCCATGCCTGGCTCCAGTGGCTGCTCGACGGCCAGCTGGCGGCGGCCGGGCGGCTGGCGCTGGTGCAGGACCTGGCCGTGGGCTTCGATCCGGGTGGCGCCGACGCCTGGGCCTGGCAGGACCTGCTCGCCCTCGACGCCCGCGTGGGCGCCCCGCCCGACGAGTTCAACGCCGCCGGCCAGGACTGGGGGCTCCCCCCGTTCGTGCCGTGGAAGCTGCGGGCGGCGGCCTACGAGCCGTTCGTGCAGACCATCCGGGCCGCGCTGCGCCACGCCGGCGGCCTGCGGGTCGACCACGTGATGGGCCTGTTCCGCCAGTTCTGGATCACCAGCCTCGACGGTGGCCCGGGCGCCGGGACCTACGTCCGCTACCCGGCCTCGGAGCTGCTCGACATCCTCGCCATCGAGAGCCAGCGGGCCGGCGCCTTCGTGGTGGGCGAGGATCTCGGGACCGTGGAGGACTCGGTGCGCACCGAGCTGGCCCGGCGCAACGTCCTGTCCTACCGGTTGCTGTGGTTCGAGCCCGAGTCACCGGAGCACTACCCCGCCCAGGCCCTGGCGGCGGTCACCACCCACGACCTGCCCACCGTGGGCGGGCTGTGGAGCGGCGCCGACCTCGAGGCCCAGCGGTCCATCGGCCTGTCGCCCAGCGAGGCGGGCGAGGCGGAGCTGCGCCGCCGCCTGGCCACCGCCGCCGGCGTCGGCGACGAGGAGGCGTCGGTCGCCGAGGTGGTCGAGGGCGCCTACCGCGCCCTGGCCCGGGCACCCTCGGCCATCGTGGTGGCCACCCTCGACGACGCCCTGGGCGTGGAGGAGCGACCCAACATGCCGGGCACGGTC
>JAHWJR010000028.1:0-10553 GCA_019348335.1 Actinomycetota bacterium | reverse complement strand
GGCGGCTGGCTCCCGTAGCCCAACCGGCAGAGGCACGGCACTCAAAATGCCGCAAGTCAGGGTTCGAATCCCTGCGGGAGCACGGTCCCCGGCGGCCTGGACGCCGCCGGGGTGACCCCTGCGGGCCACCACCCCTGGTGGATCTGCGGTGAACTCCGGGTAACTGGTTCCGATCAGAATGAAACTTCCTCGTCGCTCCCCGGGTCAGACCTCTGCCACCACGCTGAGAGGGGCCCCATTGCTCGCGTTCACCTTTCCAGGTCAGGGATCACAGCGGCCCGGCATGGGCACGCCCTGGACCGACCACGCTTCGTGGTCACTCGTCGACGAAGCGTCAGAAGCGATCGGACGCGACGTCGCCCACCTGTTGCTCGAGGCCGAAGCCAGCGAGCTCACGTCCACCGCCAACGCCCAGGTGGCGACCTACGTGCTGAGCCTGGTGGTGCTCGACGCCGTGCGCCAGACCGGCATCGAGCCGGTGGCCTGCGCCGGGCACAGCCTGGGCGAGTACACCGCGCTCACCGCCGCAGGCGCGCTGTCGTTCGCCACCGGCGTACGGCTGGTCCGGGCACGGGGTGACGCCATGCAGGCGGCGGCCGACGCCCGGCCGGGCGCCATGGCCGCCGTCATCGGCCTCGACGACGACGCTGCTGCCGAGGCCTGCGAGCAGGCCGGCGGTGACGTGTGGGTGGCCAACCTCAACGCTCCGGGCCAGGTGGTGCTCTCCGGGGACCCGCAGGCGGTCAAGGCCGCCGGCGAGGCCGCCCGGGCGCTCGGCGCCCGCCGGGTGCTGCCCATCCCCGTCGGCGGCGCCTTCCACACCCCGTACATGGCGCCGGCCACCGACGACTTGCGCCGGGCCCTGGCCGAGGCGGAGATCGACAGGCCCGCGGTCCGGGTGGTGGCCAACGTCGACGCCGAGCCCCACCTCGGCGACCACGAGTGGGCCGAGCTGCTCCAGGCCCAGCTCTGCAGCCCCGTGCGCTGGCGCCAGAGCCTGCAGCGCCTGGCCGACGACGGGGTGACGACCTTCGTCGAGGTCGGCCCCGGCACGGTGCTGACCGGCCTGACCAAGCGGACCCTGCCCGACGCCGGCACGGTCTCGGTCTCCGCACCCGAGGACGTCGAGCGCCTGGCCGAGGCCGTGCCCCCGGTGCCGGCGCATCCGGCCGTGCCCCCCGAGGGCGAGCACCTGCACATGGCCGAGCGCCTGGTGGTCAGCCCGGCCGCCGGCGTCTTCTCGCCCGCCGAGCGCTGGCGCGAGCACCTGACCGGCACGCGCGTCGAGGTCGGCGACGTGCTGGGGACCGTCGGTGAGGAGGAGGTCCGCTCCCGCTTCTCCGGCGTCATCATGGGGATCATCGCCCACGACGGCGAGCAGCTCCTGCCCAGCCAGCCCGTCGCCTGGCTCCGCACGGCATGAGCGGCCCCCTCGGGCGGCTCTCCACCGGGGTCGCGGTCACCGGCTGGGGCGTGGCCCTGCCCGACACCGCCGTCACCAACGCCGAGCTGGAAGCGCGTCTCGACACCAGCGACCGCTGGATCACCGAGCGCACCGGCATCCGTGAGCGCCGCATCGGCGGCACCACCGGCCAGTTGGCCGCCGCCGCCGCCCGCCAGGCCCTCACCGCCGCCGACGCCACGCCGGCCTCGGTCGACCTGCTGGTGGTGGCCACCTCCACCCCCGACCAGCAGCTCCCGGCCACCGCCTCGACGGTCCAGCACACGCTGGGCCTACGCTGCGGCGCCTTCGACGTCAACGCCGCCTGCTCGGGGTTCGTCTACGCCCTGGTCGCCGGGACGGGCATGAGCATGGCGGGAGCCCGCCGGGTGCTGGTCGTGGGGGCCGACGTGATGAGCCGGGTGACCGACCAGGACGACCGGTCGACCGCGGTGCTCTTCGGCGACGGCGCCGGCGCGGTGGTGCTCGACGCCGTGGAGGGCCCCGGGCAGCTGCTGGGCTGGGACCTCGGTTCCGACGGCAGCCTGCGCCACCTCCTGCAGGCCGACATCGGCGGCTATGTCCAGATGGAGGGCAAGGAGGTGTTCCGCCGGGCGGTGCGGGTCATGGTCGAGTCCTCCGAGATGGCCTTGCAGCGAGCCGGCCTGACCATCGACGACGTCGACCTGCTGGTCCCCCACCAGGCCAACACCCGCATCATCACCGCCGCCTGCGAGCGCCTCGGCATCCCCATGGAGCGGGCCGCCATGGTCCTGCACCGCACCGGCAACACCTCGGCCGCCTCCATCCCGCTCGCCCTGGGCGACGCCGTGGACGCCGGGAGGGTGGCCAAGGGCGACATCGTGTTGCTGGTCGGCTTCGGCGCCGGCATGACCTGGGCCAGCGCCGTTCTACGATGGGGCCAATGAGCGACGGGGCCGACGGCGGCGAGCAGGCCGACGGGCGGGGTGGGCGGAATGGGCGGGTGGTCCTGGTCACCGGCGGCAACCGTGGCATCGGCCGGGCCTGCGCCCGCGCCCTGGCCGACCGGGGCGACCGGGTGGCCGTCACCTACCGGTCCGAGCCCGGGCCCGACGACGACCTGCTGGCCATCCGCTGCGACGTGACCTCCGACAAGGAGGTCGACGCCGCCTTCGCCGAGGTGGAGGATCGCTGGGGCCCCGTCGAGGTGCTGGTGGCCAACGCCGGCATCACCCGCGACGGCCTGTTCGTGCGCATGAACGAGGACGCCTTCACCGAGGTGGTCGACACCAACCTGGTGGGCGCCTACCGGGTGGCCCGCCGGGCGACCCGCTCCATGCTGCGGGCCCGGGGCGGCCGGATGATCTTCATGTCCTCGGTGGTGGGCCTGCTCGGCTCCCCCGGCCAGGCCAACTACGCCGCCTCCAAGGCCGGCCTGGTGGGGCTGGCCCGCTCGCTGGCCCGCGAGCTGGGCCCCAAGGGGATCACCGCCAACGTCATCGCCCCCGGCTTCATCGAGACCGGCATGACCGCCGACCTCACCGAGGCCCGTCGCGCCGAGCTGCTCGGCGCCGTGCCCCTCGCCCGCTTCGCCGCTCCCGAGGAGGTGGCGGCCGCCGTCGCCTTCCTGGCATCGCCGGAGGCCTCGTACATCACCGGAGCCGTGCTACCCATCGACGGTGGCCTCGGCATGGGACATTGACCATCACCATTCGAACGACGCACGACGACCATCAGGGAGATTCACATGGCCGATGACACCTTCGAGAAGTTTCGCGAGTGCACGGTGGAGGTGCTGCAGGTCGCGCCCGACCAGGTCACCATGGAAGCGAGCTTCAGCGACGATCTCGACGCCGACAGCCTCGACCTGGTGGAGCTGGTGATGGCGCTCGAGGAGGCGTTCGACATCGAGGTTCCCGAGGAGGAGCTCGAAGGCGTCACCACCGTGGGTGAGGCGTTCAAGATGGTCGAGTCGAAGCTGGCATGAGCCGCCGCCGCGTCGCCGTCACCGGCATCGGGGTCGTCGCGCCCTGCGGCATCGGAGCCGACGCCTTCTGGGACGGGCTCCTGGCCGAGCCGCCCCCGGGCGAGCGCCGGATCACCGACTTCGACCCCAGCCCCTGGTTCGGGACCAAGGAGGCCCGCCGCACCGATCGCTTCGCCCAGTTCGCGGTGGCGGCGGCGGCCATGGCCCTCGACGACGCCGGGCCGCTCGACATCGACCCCGCCCGCCGGGGCGTGATGCTCGGAAGCGGCGTCGGCGGGCTCGAGACCCTGGAGAAGCAGATCGTCATCCGCCACGAGAAGGGCCCCGACCGGGTGTCGCCGTTCCTCGTGCCGATGATGATGGCCAACGCCGGCGCCGCCAGCGTGTCCATGCGCTTCGGCTGGCAGGGACCGTGCGAGACGACCGTGACCGCCTGTGCCGCCGGCACCCACGCCATCGCCAACGCCGCCCGGCTCGTGGCCCACGGCATCTGCGACGCCGCCCTCGGCGGAGGCTCGGAGGCGGCGCTCACCCCCACCAGCATCGCCGGCTTCACCAACATGACGGCGCTGTCGAGCACCGGCATCTCCCGTCCCTTCGACGTCGAGCGCGACGGCTTCGTGATCGCCGAGGGAGGCGCCGTGCTGGTCCTCGAGGAGCTGGAGGCGGCCCGGGCGCGGGGCGCCCGGATCTACGGCGAGATCCTCGGTTCGGGCAGCAGCGCCGACGCCCACCACATCACCGCTCCCAACCCCAGCGGGTCGGGAGCCATCCGGTGCATGGAGCAGGCCCTGGCCGACGCCGGCTTGGCGCCCGACGACATCCGCCAGATCAACGGCCACGGCACCTCCACCCCGCTCAACGACGCCGCCGAGGCGGAAGCCATCACCAAGGTGTTCGGCACCCCCGGCCCCCCGGTCACCTCCACCAAGGGCGTCACCGGCCATGCCCTGGGTGCCGCCGGCGCCCTGGAGGCGGTGGCCGTGCTGCTGTCCATCGACCGCAGGCTGATCCCGCCCACCGCCGGGCTCACCAACCTCGACCCGGAGATCACCATCGACGTGGTCACCGAGCCGCAGCCGTGGGAGCCAGGACCGACGCTGTCGAACAGCTTCGGCTTCGGCGGTCACAACGGCTGCCTGCTGCTGGCGCCCGTCGACGATGCCTGAGCCGACCCTCTAGCCGTCGATCAGCACGAACAGCAGGTCGGCCACGCAGGCGGCCGCTCCCTGCACCGACGCCCGTCCCCGGCCCTTGCCGCCCCGGGCCGACAGGCGCTCCATCTCCACCTCCAGCTCCAGCGTCTCGCCGGGCTCGACCTGGCGCCGGAACCGCACCTTGTCGATCCCTCCGAACAGCGGCAGCTTGCCGGCGAACCGGGGGTCGGCGAGCACCGCGCACGCCCCCACCTGGGCCAGCGCCTCCACCATGAGCACCCCGGGCAGCGTGGGGCGGCCGGGGAAGTGACCGGCGAAGAACGCTTCGTCGCCGGTCAGGCGCCAGCGGCCCGTCGCCGAGCGGCCCGGGTCCAGCTCGACGATCTCGTCGACCAGCAGGAAGGGGGCACGGTGGGGGATCAGCGAGGCGGGATCGGTCAACGGTCGCTCACCGCCCGGAGCACCTTCTTGGCCGTGTCCTTGGGCGAGATGCGGTACCAGGCCTCGGCCACCTTGCCCTTCTCGTCGACGAGGAAGGCCGAGCGGATGACGCCCTGGTAGCTGCGGCCGTACATCTTCTTCTCGCCCCAGGCCCCGTACTTCTCGGCCACCCGGTGCGCAGCGTCGGACAGCAGCGGGAAGCCGAGCCCGAAGTCCCGGTCGAACGCCGCCTGGGCCTCCGGTGCGTCGGGGCTGACGCCGAGCACGGCGACGTCCCCCAGGTCGGGGGCGGCGTCGCGCAAGCCGCACGCCTGCGTGGTGCACCCCGGCGTGTTGGCCTTCGGATAGAAGAACACCAGCACCTTGCGGCCGCGGAAGTCGGTCAGGCGCACCTTCTCTCCGCGCTGGTCGGGCAGGGTGAAGGCGGGGGCTCTCTCCCCAGGCACGAGCATGGGCGAACGCTCCTCGACGATGTCCGGGGGGCGGCTGCTGGCTAGGGCGCTTCTTCCTTGCCGGCGGCGATGGCCTTCAGCTTCGATCCGGCAGAGATCTTGACCGCCTTGGACGCCGGCACCTGGAGGGTCTCGCCGGTCTGGGGGTTGCGACCCGTGCGGGCGGCCCGGTCGGTCTGCTCGAAGGAGATGAAGCCGGGGATGGTGATCTTCTCGTCGCCCTTGGCCACCACGCCGGCGACCACCTCGAACAGCCCCTTGAGGCTGGCGTCGACGTCGCTGGAGGCGACGCCCGACCGCTGGCTGATGGCGTCGACGAGCTCTGATCGGTTCATGTGACCTCCGGGGGAGACAGACGTGGTGGCACGGGTCGGCCACCGGACGAGTGTCCACGCGAGTCGAACTCCGGCGGGCTGTCAAACGGACTCAGCGCTTCTCGAAGGTCAACGAGTTGGCGACGGCGTCGATGGTGTCCTGGTTGTCGGCGTAGCACTGCTCGGAACAGCCCACCACCAACAGGTACAAGACGCTGTTGGCGCCGTCGAGCAGGGCGGTCTGGTCGACGACGCCCACCTCGCCACCGGGCATGTCGTAGACCACCACCATGCGCACGCCGTGCTGGCCGCCCTCCAGGCTGAGGTCCTCGTGGCGCAGGATCTCCACCGGCCCGTCGGGTTCGTCCCGCTCGGCCCGGACGGGGTCGAAGCCGAGGTGGACCGAGCGGAGGGCGGCGAGGTCCACCGATGTCCGCTGCGGTTCGGTCAGCACCTGGATGCGGGCCATCCCCTGAGGGGCCGGTGCGTCGTCCCTCGCCACGTTGGCCGGCGAAGGCTCGTCGCTGCCGTCGAAGCCCCGGAGCCAGGTCGGGTCCAGCCGGCGCTCGGGCGCACGACCCCCGAGGTCGAGGTCAGCGCCGGAGAACTGCCCCTCGTCGTAGACCGCCCAGTCGGCGTCGATCGTGAACGAGACGCCGAACTCGGGGTTGTGGAGCTCCTGTGAGCCGGAGCCGCCACAGGCAGCGACGACCAGGGTGGAGATCAGCGCCCGCCGCAGGAACCGGCAGCTTCTACTGCTCGAGGTAGCCGTCACCGTCCCCCATGGGAGGGTCGTCGGTGTGGTGGATCGCCACCTCCTCGGCGGGCATGTCCTCGACCCGCTCGGTGGCCACGTCCCTGGTGGTGGAGTCGCCGCTGGCGATGTCACCGGGCTCGATGTCGTGCTCGCCCAGCCCCGGGTCGACGGCGGAAGCGACGCTGTCCTTGGTGAGGTCCGGCGGCTGGCCCTCCTCGGGCTCGACCAGCCGACCCGGCTGGTCCTCGCCGCCGTCACCGGCCACCGGCGCCCGGTCCGGCTCCTCGCGGCGCACGCGCTCGGCCAGCGGCTCGTCGGTCTCCTGGCCACCCACCGTCACGGCGTTCTCGTCCACACCGAGCGGCTGGTCCGGCGGATAGGCCGGAGGCAGCTTGTCGTCGTCGAGGGCCTCGGAGTAGTTGGCGTCGTCGGAAGCGTTCGAGTCGGTCACGCCGGCGAACCTACCCCGGCCGGCGCCGGGCGCCTCCCCGGTCCCCTCATCCGGCGTCGAGCGCCTCCCGCAGGCCGGCCACGAAGTCGCCGACGGCCTCGGGGCCGCCGCCGTCGAGCACGACCCGCAACAGCGCCGAGGCCACGACCACCCCGTCGGCCTCGGCGGACACCTCCACCGCCTGCTGTGGGGTGGACACGCCGAAGCCGATGAGCACCGGCTTGTCGGTGACCGCCTTCAGCCGCTTGGCCATGACGCCGGCCGAGGCGGCCACGCTGGCCCGCTCCCCGGTGACGCCCATCCGGCTGACGCCGTAGACGAAGCCCCGGGAGCGGGCGGCGATCTCGGCCAGGCGCTCGTCGGGGGTCACGGGGGCGGCCAGCAGCACGGTCTCGACGCCGGCGGCGGCGGCCTCGGCCTCCCACGGGCCCGACTCCTCGAGAGGAAGGTCGGGGAGGATGGCCCCGGCCACGCCGGCGGCGGCGAGGGAGCGGGCGAAGCGCAGGTCGCCCATGCGGAAGGCCAGGTTGTAATAGGTCATGGCGACCAGCGGCACGCCCACGTCGATCCGCGCCAGCTCGGCCAGGATCGACTCCGGCGTGGTGCCCCGGGCCAGCGCCCGGATGGAGGCCTCCTGGATGGTGGGCCCGTCCATGACCGGATCGGAGAACGGGATGCCCACCTCCACGGCGTCGGCGCCGGCGGCGACCACCGCCTGCAACACGTCGGTCCACTCCGGCGAGAGCCCCCCGGTCACGTAGGGCACCAGCAGCTTGGCCCCCTCGGACCTCCGCCGGCGCAGCTCGGCCTCCAGCCGGCCGGTCATCCGCCGGCTCCTGTGCCGGGGTCGCCCTTCAGCAGCCGCATCACCTCGACGGCGTCCTTGTCGCCCCGGCCGCACAGGTTCACCAGCACGGTGGAGCCCGAGGGGATGCCCCGTCCCGCCTCCCGCATGACCCAGGCCACGGCGTGCGCCGGCTCGAGGGCGGGGATGATGCCCTCGGTCCGGCTCAGCAGCTGGAAGGCCTCGAGCACCGCACCGTCGGCCACGGTCGGGTACTCGGCCCGGCCGGCCACGGCCAGGTGGGCGTGCTCGGGGCCCACGCCGGGGTAGTCCAGCCCGGCGGAGACGGAGTGCGCCTCGTTGACCTGCCCGTGCTCGTCCTGGAGCAGGAGGCTCTTGGAGCCGTGGACCACGCCAGGCAGGCCGCGGCCGATGGCGGCGCCTCCCTCGGGCTGGACGCCGACCAGGCGGGCGTCGGTGTCGACGAAGCCGGCGAAGATGCCGGCGGCGTTGGAGCCCCCGCCCACGCAGGCCACCACCACGTCGGGGATGCCGCCGTCGAGCAGCTCGGCGGTCTGGGCCCGGGCCTCGTCGCCGATGACCCGCTGCAGCTCGCGCACCATCCACGGGTACGGATGCGGCCCCATCACCGACCCCAGGCAGTAGTGGGTGGTCTCCACCGAGGAGACCCAGTCACGCAAGGCCTCGTTGATGGCGTCCTTGAGCGTCCGGCTGCCCGAGGCGACGGGGCGGACCTCGGCGCCCAGCAGGTTCATCCGGAACACGTTGAGCGCCTGGCGCTCGACGTCGACCTCGCCCATGTAGACGATGCAGTCGAAGCCGAACAGGGCGGCGGCGGTGGCGGTGGCCACACCGTGCTGGCCGGCACCGGTCTCGGCCACCAGGCGACGCTTGCCCATCCGCCGGGTCAGCAGAGCCTGGCCCAAGACGTTGTTGATCTTGTGGGACCCGGTGTGGTTGAGCTCGTCCCGCTTGAGCAGCACCCGCACGCCCAGGCGCTCGGACAGGTTGCGGGCCTCGGTGAGCGGCGACGGGCGGCCGGCGTAGTCGCGCAACAAGTCGTCGAGCTCGGCGCGGAAGCCGGGGTCGCCCCACGCCTGGGCGAACGCCTCTTCCAGCTCGAGACAGGCGGGCACCAGCGCCTCGGGCATGAACCGCCCTCCGAAGTCGCCGAAGCGCCCGTCGTCTCCCGGGCGGCCCATGCCCGCCCCGCCGATCGTCTCGTCCACGGTCATCCCTGCTCCTGCCAGTCGTAGGGGGCGGCGTTCTCGGGCTCCCATCCGGGCGTGGCCGCCTGCTTGGCCGCCGACACGAAGGCTCGCACCAGGCGGGCGTCCTTGTGGCCGGGAGCCGCCTCCACGCCGCTCACCACGTCGACGCCCCACGGCCGCACCCGGGCGATGGCCTCGGCCACGTTGCCGGGATGGAGCCCGCCGGCGAGCACCAGGCGCTGGCCCGCGGGCACGTCTTCGGCCAGCGACCAGTCGAACACCTTGCCCGAGCCGGGACGGGCGCTGTCGATCATCACCACGTCGGCCCCGTGCTGGGCGGCGCCGGCCACACGGGGATCTCCGGCGGCGAAGGCCTTGATCACCACGGGGACCCGGGCCCGCACCCACTGGGTCTGCTCGGGCGTCTCCCGCCCGTGGAGCTGAGCCGCCCGCAGGCCGGTGGAGTTCACCACCTCGACCACCCGCTCGGGAGCGTCATCGCGGAAGACCCCCACGGTGAGCACCTCGGACGGAAGCCGCCGGACGATGTCGCGCACGAGGTTGACCGCCACCTGGCGGGGCGAGGGGGCGAAGATGAACCCGACGGCGTCGGCGCCCATGGCCACCGCCAGCAGGGCGTCGGCCTCGCTCGTGGTCCCGCAGATCTTCACGAAGGTCATGCGCCCCTCGGGTGGCGGCGCAGCGACTCCACCGCCGGCTCGGGGTCGGCACTGGTGACCAGCCATTCACCCACGAGCACGGCGTGGTAGCCGCCGTCGACCAACCGCTGGGCGTCGCCGGGCCCGGTGATGCCGGACTCGGCCACCCGCACCACCCCTTCGGGCAGGCGGCCGGCCAGCCGCAGGGCGAGATCGCCGTCGACGGCGAACGAGGTGAGGTCGCGCTGGTTGACGCCCACGATCGACGCCCCCGCGGCCAGAGCCCGGTCGACCTCGCCCCCGTCGTGGACCTCGACCAGGGCGTCGAGGCCCACGGTGGCCGCCACCTCCAGCAGATCCTTCAGCTCGTCGTCGTCGACGGCGGCCACGATGACCAGGACGGCGTCGGCGCCCATGATGCGGGCGTCGAGGACGTCACGGCGGTCGACGGTGAAGTCCTTGCGCAGCACGGGCATCGAGCAGGCGGCCCGGGCCTCGGCCAGGTCGGCGGGTGACCCGCCGAAGAACTCGACGTCGGTCAACACCGACAGGGCGGCGGCGCCCCCGGCCTCGTAGGCCTTGGCCAGGTCACCGGGGACGAGATCGGGCGCCAGGTCACCGCGAGAGGGGGAACGCCGCTTGATCTCGGCGATCACGCCCAGGCGCTCGCCGGCGGCCAGGGCGGTGCCGAAACCACGGGGCGGCGGCGACGCCAGCGCCGCATCCAGCAGCGCTCCGACCGGACGCTCGTCGGCAGCGGCGCGGGCGCGGTGGGCCGCCACGATGCGGTCGAGGTACGTCGGCACCGCCGAATCCTACCGGCCAACACCTTCCGGTCCCGGGCTCACGGTGCTTCGGGGAGGGGCGACGCTGCGCAGTCCGCCAGGCGGAGCAGC
>JAHWJR010000180.1 GCA_019348335.1 Actinomycetota bacterium | reverse complement strand
CCCGTTCCGGGCTCGGGCAGGGCCAGCACCCAGCCCTCGACGATGATGTCCGGGTCGGTGACGAGGCCTCGGTTGAGCTCGAAGATCTCGACCCAGCGGTCGGCGTTGCCCAGCTCGCACAGGGCGATCCGGCTCAGGGTCTCCCGAGGAGCGACAGGGTGGACCGTCGCCTCGGCCGACTCGGGAGGCGGGGGTGGCGCCTCGATGTGGGCAGGCGCCGGGGTGGGGGCGGCAACGGCCATGGCCGCGGCCATCAGGATGGCACTCATAGGCAGGGTCCTTCCATTTCGGGGGGGACACGGAACAACAGCGGGACGTCCGGGCGCGCGGCGATGCCGGCAGTTGGTTGGGGAGTCCAGCTCCGGCCGATGGCCTGATGACCTGGTGGCCGATCCGTGCTGGGGAGCGCCCAGTCTGGCGAGTTGTAACCAAAACGCAAACATAAATCGTGAAAAATCTCACTTGGAATCACATGCGTGTAACTGTCACCCCTCCTGCGCGACCATGGAGAGATGAAGGTCGTCGCTCTCGGAGACGCCCACCTCGGCCGCTCCTACCTCCCCTACACCCGTGACGGGGTCAACGTGCGCGAGCTCGACTTCGAGGCGTCGTTCGACGCCGCCGTCGACCTGGCCCTGGCCCAGGAACCCGACGTCCTGGTGTGGCTGGGCGACGTGTTCGACCATCCCCGCCCCACCTACCGCTCCTTCCGGGTGGTCCAGCGGGCACTGACCCGGGTGCGTGAGCACGGGGTCACCACCGTGGTCATCACCGGTAACCACGACACTCCTCGGCTCCCCGGCACGGGCAGCCCCTACGCCGCCCTGGCCGACACCTTCGGCGACGACGTCCGCTTCGCCCACCGGATGGGCTACGAGCGCTTCGAGCTGCCGGGCCTGGTGGTCCACGCCGTCCCCCAGATGCTGACCGCCGAGGCCACGGTCGAGGCCCTCCGCCGAGCCGATGCCGAGCGCGATCTCGATCGCACCAACCTGCTGCTGGCCCACCCGCTGGTCCCCTCGGTCGAACGTCGCTACGCCGACATCAATGAGATCGAGGTCGACGACGGGCTGCTGCGGGCCGACCTGGTGCTGCTGGGCCACTACCACGCCCACACCCAGGTACGGCCCGGCGTCTGGTACGCCGGCTCCACCGACACGTTCACCTTCGCCGACGACCCCGGGCGGCCCAAGGGCATCGTGGTGCTCGACACCGACACCGGCCGCTGTCGCCACGTGCCCATCCCGGGCCAACGGCCGCTGGTCACCCTGCCCACCGTCGACGCCCTGGGTCTCTCGCCCGGCGAGGTGGCCGCACAGGTCCTCGAGCGGGCCTCGACCGTGCCCGACAGAGCCGTGGCCCGGCTCTACCTCGAGGGCGTCGAGCCCGAGGCCTACCGTCTGCTCGATCTCGAAGCCGTCCGGGCGGCAGCGGGCGCCGCCCTGCACCTGAAGCTCGAACCCCGCTTCGTCGACGCCGCCATGCCCGTCGACGAGCTCGCCGACATGGCGTCCATGCCCACCCGCTGGGACGCCTACGTCGGCCAACAGGACCTCACCGGCTTCGACGAGCACCAGCTGCGCCGGCTCGGGCACGACTACCTCGCCCGGGCGGTGGAGGAGGCGGGTCCGTGAGGATCACCCGCCTGCTGCTGCGCAACTACCGGGTGTTCGCCGACGGGCTCGAGCTCCAGGTCCCTCCGGGGCTGGTGGGCATCTACGGCGCCAACGGCTCGGGCAAGACGACCCTCGTGAGCGCCGTCCCGTGGGCGCTGTTCGGCCACTCCCGCACCAGCAACGACCAGGTGCGCACCGCCGGCGTCGACGCCGAATCGGTCACCGAGGTCGAGTTCGAGCACGAGGGCCACCTCTACGCCGTCCGCCGCACCATCAGCGGGGTCAACTCCACCGTGCGGGCCCGGGCCTGGGCCGACGGCCTCCTGGTGGCCGACGGCGCACGCGACACCGCTCGCTACGTGCGATCGCTGCTGGGGATCGACGACGCCTCCTTCCGGGCCTCGGTCTTCGCCGAGCAGAACCAGCTCGCCGCATTCAGCACCATCGCCCCGGCCAAGCGGCGTGACCTCGTGCTCAAGCTGCTCGGCATCACCCCGCTCGACGCCGCCCGTGACCGGGCGCGCCGCGACGCCCGGGCCGCCGCCGACGACCATGCCCGCCTCCGGGCCCTGCTGCCCGATCTGGACGCCCTGCGGGTCGCCGCCGACGAAGCCCGGTCAGCTGCCCGCGCGGTGGAACGCGACGCCGAGGCGGCCCGGGCCGAGCTGGGCGAGCGCCGGCGGCAACTCGGCCTCGCCCGCCGCGAACACGACCACATGGCCGTCCACGCCGGCGAGCACGAGGCCCTGGTCGCCGAGGGCCGCATGGTACGGAGCCACCACGACGCCGCCGTGGCGCGGGTCGCCCAGCTCGAGCGGGAGCTGGCCGAGCTGTCCGAGGCCCGAGCCCGCCTGGCCCGGGTGGAGGACGAGGCCAAGGGGCTGGACGCCGCCGAAGCCCGTCTGGCAGCCGTCCAGCGGGTGCGGGAGGCCGAGGCGGCGCTGGCGGCCACGCCGGCCTCGCCGGAACCGCCCGTACCTCACGAAGACCGGTGCGCCGCGGCCCGACGGGCGGCAGAGGACGCCCGGGGCGCGCTGGCCACCCACGACGCCCTGGTGGTGGAGGCTCGCCGGCAACGGACGGCGGCCTCCGCCGCCCTCGACGACTCCGTCCGTGTGTCCGACGAGGGCGACTGCCCGCTGTGCGGGCAATCGCTGGGCGAGGCGTTCGAGCAGGTCCAGGCCCACCGCCGGGCCGAGCTGGCAGGGGTCGAAGCCCGTCTGCGAGCGCTCGACGGCCGGCGGCCGGCGCTGGTCGCCGCCGCCGACGACGCCGCCGATCGGGCCCGGCACGAGCACCGCGTCCTCGAACAGGCCCGGCAGGCCCGGGGAGCGTGGGAGCGTCACCGAGCCGGGCGTGAGGCGGCGGAACAGGCACTGCGCCAGGCCCGGGCCCGGCTCGACCCGCCGCTGCGCCCGGAGGACGACACGGAGCTGCCGGCCGAGGTCGAGCGCCGGCGCCAGGCGGCCAAGGAGTGCCAGCTGCTCCGGGGCCGCCTCGACCGGCAGGCCCGGGCCGGGCGCGAGCTCGAAGCCGCACGAGACGAGCGCGACAGCGGTGCCGGACGACTCGAGGCGCTACGGGACAAGGTCCGTGCCCTCTCCTTCGACCGTCACGCCCTGGCCTCTGCCCGCCAGGCGCTCGAGCTGGCCGAGCAGGCCGTCGACGCGGCCGACGTCCGGACCCGCAGCGCCGAGGTCGACGCCGCGCGCGCCGAGGCCGCCGCCGACGCGGCGGAGCGCAGCCTGGCCGCCGGCGCCGAGCAACACGCCAAGCTGGGGGAGCTGGCCGAGCAGGCCCGCCACCTCGGGCGGCTGGCCGAGTTGCTGCACCAGTTCCGCAACCAGCTGGTCGGCTCCGTCGGACCCCGGCTCTCCCGCCAGGCGGCGTCACTGTTCGCCGAGCTGACCGACGCCGAGTACGACGAGCTCCAGATCGATCCCGAGACCTACGCCATCCGGATCCTCGACCAAGGCGTCGCCTACGACATGGACCGCTTCTCGGGCTCGGAGACCGACCTGGCCAACCTCGCCCTGCGCGTCGCCATCAGCGAGCATCTGGGCTTCCAGTCCGGCGGCCAGGTCGGCCTGCTTGTGCTCGACGAGGTCTTCGGGTTCCTCGACGCCGACCGCAAGGACCGCATGCTGCGGGCGCTCGAGCGCCTCCGGGGCCGTTTTCGCCAGGTGCTGGTCGTCACCCACGACGCCGAGGTGAAGGATCGCCTGCCCAACGCCATCGAGGTGGTCAAGCTGCCCGGGCGCCGGGCCACCGCGCACGTCGTCGGCGGGCCCTGATCTCGGCGTCACCGGTCGAGTCCAGCAGCTCCACTGGCATACTGGGGGCGACGGTGAGCCGGCTGGGTGGCCGCGGCACGACGGTTTCGACCGATCGTGTCGAGGAAGGTCGGGGCTCCACAGGGCAGGGTGCTGGCGAGATGCCAGTCGGGGTGACCCGCAGGAAAGTGCCACAGAAAACAGACCGCCGATGGCCCCCCGGGGCACAGGCAAGGGTGAAACGGTGCGGTAAGAGCGCACCAGCGCCCGGGGTGACCCGGGCGGCTCGGCAAACCCCACCCGGAGCAAGGCCAAGTGTGGGAACGGGTGGCCCGCCCGCTGCCTCTGCGGAGGCAGCATCCCCAGGTAGGCCGCGTTAGATGGATGGTCACCACGCCCTCCGGGGCGTACAGAACCCCGCCTACAGGCCGGCTCACCGTCGC
>JAHWJR010000179.1 GCA_019348335.1 Actinomycetota bacterium | reverse complement strand
GACGGCAGCGCCGACGCGGAGAAGGGTGCCATGGGAACGATGCAACTGGACACGTCGCGCCATGCCGCTGAGTCACTCGCCGCCGGAGGTGGGGGACCGCTTCGGCTCTGCACTCCCGACGGAGGCACCTTTCCGGCAGCAACACGGCGGTGGTGGGAACCTTCCTCCGAGGAGGACCAGTTGGTCCTGGCTCGTGTCGTCGCACCGGTGCTCGACATCGGTTGCGGCCCCGGGCGCCACGTGGTCGCTCTGTCCGAGCGGGGGATCGACGCGTTCGGCCTGGAGATGGATCCCCGGCTCGTCGACGTGGCCCGCCGCCGTGGGGCCGACGTGCTCCAGGGATCGGTCTTCGATCCCCTCGCCTTCGTTCGCCCGTGGAGAAGCGTGCTCCTGCTCGACGGGAACCTCGGCATTGGTGGCGACCCCGTCCGCCTCCTGACCCGCGTGCGCTCGCTGCTCGGCCGGTGCGGTCGAGTCCTCGCCGAGCTCGACCCGCCCGGGACGCCGGCCGAGCTCGCCGATGTGCGCCTGGAGCTCGCCGGCACCGTGGGCCCGTTCTTCCGGCTGGCCCGCGTGCCGGTCGACGTCGTGGAGGTGATCGCTCACCGCTCGGGCTTCGACGTCGCCGACTGCTGGCAGTCCGGGTCTCGGTACTTCACCGAGCTCGTGGCTCGAGCGTCGGCGATCGCCCCCACCGCTTGATGAGACGGGCCTTCCCGCACCCGCCGGTCACCGCAGGGCTCGGCCCTAGCCGATGCGGTCGGCGGGGATGATCTGTAGCACGCCGTCGGCGGTGCCGGTGACGTAGACGTTGCCAGTGCTGGGGTCGACGGCGACGCTGTTGGGCTGGCGTACCGACGCCAACCTCGTGACGAGACGGGGTTGGTCGTCGGTGATGTCGAAAGCGACGACTTCGTTGCTCGCTGTCAGCGTCACCCAGAGCCGCTGGCGGGCCGTGTCGAGAGCCATGCCGTAGGGTGCGCCGACCGCCTCGACCCGGGCGGTCTCCGCGACGGCGGGACGAAGCGACAGCGTCAGGATGGCGTCACCCGAGGTGTCGGCGACGAAGGCTCTGTCCTGCTCGGCGACCACGTGGGTGGGCCCGGCCCCGCTGACCACGGTGCCGAGGTCGTCGAGCGATGCGGCGTCGAAGACCTTCGTCTGGCGGGCCCGAACGCCGACGACCGCCACCGCATCGCCCCCCGCTGCGATCCCACCTGGCTGGAGCGGTGCGGGCGTCTCGTCGACGACCTCGTCGCCCACCACCACCGAGACCTGGTCAGCGAACTCGTCGGCCACGAACACACGCTCACCGAGGGCAACGGCGTCATGGGGGTTCCGACCGACCCGAGTGACCGAGCTGACCTGGCCATCGGGAAGCTCGACCCTCACCAGCTGGTCGGACCCCTCGGCGGGGACCAGCACGGGGCCTCCCGGCCCCGCCAGCCGCAGGTGGCGGGGTGCGCCGTCGAGGTCGACGCGCTGCACCACCTGTCCCTCCAGGTCGACCAGGGCGATGCCTGCGGGCTCGCGAAGACCGATGGCGACGAGCCCGGTGGTGCTGTCGACGACGATGCCCTCGGGCATGGTCCCCACCGGTACGACTCGGCCCACCGGCACGGTTTCCAACGGGGGTGCCACCGCGGGTTCGGGGGCGCTGGGCAGAGGATCCGGGGCCGAAGAGCCCTCGCTGTTCGGTTCTCCGCAGGAGACCACGAGCAGGATCATCGCCAGGGGCACCGAGGCCAGCCTGGCCGTCCTGCTGACTCCCTGCCGACCGTCGCACCAGTGTCTCATCGCAGCCGCGCCCTCTCAGCCATCCCGGATTGGACCGGAAGCTTTCCCTCGTCGCGGCGATGCAACCACAGCCCCAGCACCACCATCAGCGCGGCGAGCCCGTAGCCGAGCCGGCCGGCGAGCGCTTCGGGTCCGTCCAGGATGGCGGCGAAGTACACGGGATAACCGCCGGCAGCCACCGGTAGCCACCACCAGGCCCGGTTCAAGGTGGCGATCGCCACCAGCAGCAGGGCGTACCAGGGCTGGACCGGCGTGGCCAGCAGCAGGGCCACGCCGAGCAGCATGGCCGCCGGCACCTCCGGTGGGTCGTCCGAGGCCCACGCCCGCCACGCCGCCACCACCAGACCCACCCCGACGACGACCTGAGCCACGAGCCCGGAGGCGCCGGTGAGGCCGACCAGCAGGAAGCGGTTGCCCTCGGAGTAACCCTCCTCGGCCAGATAGTCGGGAAGGTAGCCGAGCACGTCGAGACCCAAGCTCGCCACGTGTGGTGCGTAGGCCACGGCCAAGATGGCGAGAAAGGCCAAGCTCGTCCGCTGCGGATGGCGACGCAAAAGGACAGGCAGCAGCACCACCGGGTACAGCTTGATCAGCGTAGCGATCGCCAGCAGGACGGCGGCGAGCACGGATCGCTCTCGCCGCGCCGCCCACAGGGCTCCGACCACGGCGATGACGGCCAAGGCGTCGACGTGGGCGCCCTGTGCCGACTCCAGCACCGCGATGGGGCTCCAGGCGTACAGCACCACCGCCGTCGGTTCACGGCCCCACGACCGCAAGGCCAGCGCCAACACGGCGATCAGCGAGAGGTCGACGGCCATGGCGAGGCCTTGCCAGCCCCGGTCGCGCAGGTCGGAGAGGTGGATGCTGTGACCGGCCCAGAACCACAACTGCCCCACCGGGGGATAGATCGTCGGCTCGCCGATCCGATTCATCCGGCTGCACCCCGGGGGCCGATCGAGCTCGGCGCACCCCTCCTCGTCAGGCCACAGCCAGGGTTCGCGCAGACCGGCGAGCTCGGCGGCATCGGGCGGATAGCGGTACGGGTTGACGCCCGCCGCCTGCACTCGGCCGTCCCAGGCGTAGCGGTAGACGTCGTCCGAGAGCACCGGTGCACCGGCGAGGGCGGCGATCCGCAAGGCGACGGCCACCACGACGACGAGGGCCATCCCGAGACGGCCAGGCCAACGCAGGATGCAGGCGGCGCCTGCGGCGAAGACCACCCACCAGATGGTGATGAGGGCCAACAGCCACCACCCCTGATCGAGGATCGGCCCACCCGAGGCGATGCGGTACGAGAGGGCGACACCCACCAGGCCGGCGGCGACCGCACCGGTGAGGATGAGATGGGACCTCGTGCTCCTCGGTGGAGCTGCTGTGCGATCGACGACCGGGCGACCCTACCGCCCGGCAGTGGCGTTCCCCCGGCGGGCGGGCCCTCGGGCGGGTGTCACTCGGTGGGCACGCTCAGAACGCGCCCAAGGCTCAGCGGCGGCCTGCGGCGCGCAGCGGTGCCGTGGCGAACGACCGCATGCCCTCCTCGAAGTCGACCGAGGCGCGAAAGCCGAGTCGCGCAGCGGCTCGCTCGGTGCTGGCGACCACGTGGCGGACGTCGCCGACTCTCCCACCACCGACGATCTCGGGTTGGAGGTCCGACCCCCGGCACAGCGCCGTTGCCAGGTCGAGCACGGTGTGGGGCTGGCCCGAGGCGACGTTCAGGGGCCCGTCCACCGCCTGGTCGACGGTGAGGGCGGCGACGTTGGCCCGGGCCACGTCGTCGACGTGGACGAAATCCCGAAGCTGACGTCCGTCCTCGAAGAGCCGGGGCGGCTGGCCGGCGGCGATGGCCGAGCGGAAGATGGAGGCCACCCCGGCATAGGGGGTGTCACGGGGCATCCGAGGGCCGTACACGTTGTGGTAGCGCAGGGCGGTGACGGTGACGTCGTGCTCCCGGGCGAACGCCGCGCAGAGGTGCTCCTGGTGGAGCTTGGTGGCGGCGTACACGTTCCTCGGGTCGAGGGGGGCGTCCTCGGGCACCGGTTGCCATGCCAGCGCGGCGCCGCACGTCGGGCACGGAGGTTCGTAGCGGCCGGCGGCCAGGTCTTCGGAGCGGCGGGCCGCCGGGCGCACGATGCCGTGGTCGGCGCAGCGGTACCTGCCTTCTCCGTAGACCACCATGCTCGAGGCCAGCACCAGTCGGCCGCGAAAGCCCAGCTGGTGCAACGCCTCGAGCCCGGCGGCGGTTCCGCTGTCGTTGTCGGCGACGTAGCGGCGCACGTCGCCGAAGTCCACACCCAGGCCCACGCGGGCGGCCTGGTGGCTCACGGCATCGACGCCTTCGGCTGCCTCCCGCCAGGCGCCGGGGTCGACGACGTTGCCGGTGACGTAGCGAGCAGCGTCGTTGAGGTAGTCCGGTGGCTCCGGGTGCACGTCGGGCGCCAGCGCGTCCAGCACGACCACCTGGTGGCCGCCGGCGACCAGGTGGTCGACGATGTGCGACCCGATGAACCCGGCCCCGCCGGTCACGAGCACTCGCATGGGAGACCTCCTCGG
>JAHWJR010000178.1 GCA_019348335.1 Actinomycetota bacterium | reverse complement strand
GTCAGGACCACCGACTGGTCGAGGCCGTGCCAGGGACGGGCCTCGGCCTCGAGGACGGGGCCCACCTCCGAGCCGCTGCCGCCGAAGCAGGTGGCGTCGGTGTTGAGGAGGACCTCCCAGCGTCCACCCGAGGGAAGCCCCACCCGGTAGCCGTAACGGGGCACCGGCGTGAGGTTGGCCAGGCACGCCACCGGGCGCCCAGGCCCTTCGTAGCTCCCTGTCGGCAGCCGGAGGAACGAGTAGCAGCTCTGGTCGGCGTCGTTGGCATCGATCCAGTTGAAGCCGGCCGGGTCGAAGTCACTGGTCCACAGCGCCGGCTCGTCCCGGTGCAGCCGGTTGAGATCACGCACCAGCGCCTGGATGCCGGCGTGGCCGGGGTCGTCGAGCAGGTGCCAGTCGAGGCTCCGCTCGGAGCTCCATTCTTGGCCCTGGGCGAGCTCGCAGCCCATGAAGAGCAACTGCTTGCCGGGGTGGGCCCACATCCAGCCGTACAGGGCCCGCAGGTTGGCCAGCTTCTGCCAGGCATCACCGGGCATCTTCCCCAGCAACGATCCCTTGCCGTGCACGACCTCGTCGTGGGAGAGGGGAAGCACGAAGTTCTCGCTGAAGGCGTAGAGCAGCCCGAAGGTGAGCATGTGGTGGTGAAACCGGCGGTGGATGGGATCGTTGGAGAAGTAGTCGAGGGTGTCGTGCATCCAGCCCATGTTCCACTTGTGGCCGAAGCCGAGACCCCCCACGTAGACCGGGCGGCTGACCCCCGGCCAGGCCGTGGACTCCTCGGCGATGGTGAGCACACCGGGGTAGCGGCCGTGCATGAGGGTGTTGAACTCCTGGAGGAACGACACCGCCTCCAGGTTCTCCCGTCCACCGTGGCGATTCGGGATCCACTCCCCCTCCTTGCGGGAGTAGTCGAGGTACAGCATCGACGCCACTGCGTCGACCCGCAGGCCGTCGACGTGCAGCTCTTCGACCCAGTACAGGGCACTGGCCATGAGGAAGTTGCGGACCTCGTTGCGGCCGAAGTTGAACACCAGCGTGCCCCAGTCGGGGTGCTCGCCCTGCCGCGGGTCGGCGTGCTCGTAGAGGGCGGTCCCGTCGAAGCGAGCGAGGGCCCAGTCGTCCTTGGGGAAGTGCGCCGGCACCCAGTCGACGATGACGCCGATGCCCCGGGCGTGGAAGGCGTCGACCAGGGCCCGGAAGTCGTCGGGCGTGCCGAAACGGGCCGTAGGGGCGAAGTAGCTGGAGACCTGGTAGCCCCACGACGGGGAGTAGGGGTGCTCGCTGACCGGCAGCATCTGCACGTGGGTGAAGCCCTGCTCGGCCACGTAGTCGACCAGCTCGGTGGCGAGCTCCCGGTAGGTGAGCGGGCGGTCGCCCTCTTCGGGGACTCTCCGCCAGGAGCCCAGATGGACCTCGTAGACCGACAGCGGCCGGTGGAGCGGGTCGGTGGTGCGGCGCTGCTCCAGCCACTCGTCGTCACCCCATTGGTGGCGGGATTCGGTGACCACACTGGAGGTGCCCGGCGGCTCCTCGGTGGCGAACGCCAGCGGGTCGGCCTTGAGCCGCAGGTGCCCCTCCTGGGTCAGGATCTCGTACTTGTAGCGAGTGCCGGGTTCGATGCCGGGGACGAACAGCTCCCACACCCCGCTCGAGCCGAGGGACCGCATGGGGTGGAGGCGACCGTCCCAGCCGTTGAAGTCGCCCACCACCCGCACCGACCGGGCCGACGGGGCCCACACGGCGAACGAGACACCCGTCACCTCTTGGTGGGTACGGCGGGTCGCGCCCAGCATCCGCCACAGCTGCTCGTGGCGCCCCTCACCCATGAGGTGCAGGTCGAGCTCGCCGATGGTGGGCCAGAACCGGTACGGGTCGTCGACGACGAACGTGCCGCCGTGGGGGTACGACACCTCCAGCCGGTAGGCCGGGGCCTCCGCCACCGGCAGCTCGACGGCGAAGACGCCACGCGGGTGGACCTGCGTCATGGGCCGGGACTCGCCGTCGTCGAGCAGCAGGTTCATGGCGGCGGCGTCGGGGCGGTAGCCGCGGACCACGGTGACCCCCTTCCCGTCGCTGTGGGGGCCGAGCACACGGTGCGGGTCGGGGTGCTCGCCCCCGACCAGGCGGGCCAGCTCGGCGTCGATCGGCCCCGGCCCGCCCTGCTGCGGAGGGGAAGCGGCGGACGTCATGTGATGGCCTCCAGGATGCGATGGACGGCGGACAGGGGGATGTTCACCCAATCGGGGCGGTGCGACTGCTCGTAGCCGACCTCGTAGACCGCCTTGTCCAGCTCGAACGCGGCCTGCACCAGGCGACGGTCGGCGTCGGCACCGGGCAGCACGGCGTCGATGCCCTCGGTGCCGAGGTAGCCGGCGACGAAGGCGCCGGCGTTGCGCTGCTCCCATGACGCCCCGAGCGCCCGGAGCTCGTCGTCGGGCTCAGAGCCCCACTCCCGGAGGGCGACCTCGGCGGCGTAGTGGAACGACCGGACCAGCCCGGCCACGTCCCGCAGCGGCGAGGACGGCCGCCGCCGTTCGGCCAGTGGCCGGTCCGGCTCGCCCTCGAAGTCGAGGACGTACCACCCGGCATCGGTGCGCATGACCTGACCGAGGTGGTAGTCACCGTGGACCCGCAGTGCGGGACCGGGGTCGTCCACCTCACGCAGACGCCGGTAGACGGCACGGACCCGATCAGGATCGAGCGCCGGGAGGCGCACACGCTCGAGATGGGCCTCCATGTCGCCGGCCCACAGGTCGGCGTCACCCGGGCCGGCGCCGAAGGCCTGGGCCAGGGCGATGTGCATCTCGGCGGTGATGGCGCCGAGCCGGCTGGACTCGGGCGCGAAGTCACCCCCGGCCTCCGCCGGAGGGCACCGCCGGTCGTAGAGGTCACGCAGTGACGTCAACGCCAGGGTGAAGCCTTCGGAGCCGCCCACCAGGAACTCGTTGACCATGGCGAAGTCGCCGGCATCCCCCCGCCACTCGGCGACCGGCCGGGCCACGTTGGTGAACCCCACCTCGACCAGCGCCCTGGTGATCTCGGCGTCGGGGTTGGGGCCCTCGGGCACCCGGCGGAACAGCTTCATGATCAGGCGCTCGTCGAAGACCACCGAGGTGTTGGACTGGTCGGCACCCAGGTAGCGGGCCCGGCCGGCCTCCTCGCCCGGGGCCACCACCTGCAGCAGCGTCACCGCCAGCTCGGGGTCGATCAGGGCGTCGTAGGCCAGGGCCGCCCCGAGGTCGGTGTCGAGCTCGCACAGGATGGCCTCGGGCTTGCCCTCGAGGAACGCCTGCCGGCTGTCGACGGGACGGAGACCGAGCACGACCTGGTAGGTCGCGGTCCGCATCTGCCCGTCGACGGGCAGTCGGGCCTCGACGAGCACCTGGAGCAGCGCCGGCCACTCGGTGCGCAAAGGCTCCACCGACTTGAGGCGCAGCTCCGGAACAGCGGCATCGGCGCCACTGAACCACCGCTGGCGTGGGAGGTACTCCGACAGGGCTTCGGTGAGGGCCTCGGGGTTGATCATCGGCCGTCCACCAACTCGAACCAGTAGAAGCCGTACGGGGCCAGGGTCACGAAGTAGGGAAGCTCACCGATGGGAGGGAACGGCACCCGGCCCAGGAGCTCGTGGGGCACCCAACCCTCGTACTGCGCCAGATGGAGCTCGACCGGCTGGGCGAAACGGCTGAGGTTGTTGACACACATGACGATGTCGCGCTCGCCGTCGGCGCGTTCGAGGGTCCGGGCGAAGGCCAGCACCGAGGGGTTCTCGGCCGACAGCACCTCGAAGCTGCCCGTGCCGAACACCGGGTGCTGCTTGCGCACCTCGAGCATCCGCTTGACCCAGTGCAGCAACGAGCTCTGGTCGCGCAGCTCGGCCTCCACGTTGAGCGCCTGATACCCGTACACCGGGTCCATCAGCGGAGGCAGGTACAGCGCGGCGAAATCAGCTTGGGAGAACCCGGCGTTGCGGTCCGGTGACCACTGCATGGGGGTGCGAACGCTGTCGCGGTCACCCAGGTAGATGTTGTCTCCCATGCTGATCTCGTCGCCGTAGTACATGATCGGCGACCCAGGGAGACTGAAGAGCAGGGCGTGGAGCAGCTCGGCCACCCGCCGGTCGTTGTCGATGAGCGGGGCCAGACGGCGACGGATCCCCACGTTGCGCTTCATGCGCGGGTCCTTGGCGTACTCCGCGTACATGTAGTCGCGCTCCTCGTCGGTGACCATCTCGAGGGTCAGCTCGTCGTGGTTGCGCAGGAAGATGCCCCACTGGCAGCCGTCCGGGATCTCCGGCGTCTGGGCCAGGATCTCGGTGACGGGATAGCGCTGCTCACGCCGCAGGGCCATGAACATGCG
>JAHWJR010000027.1:10684-14938 GCA_019348335.1 Actinomycetota bacterium | reverse complement strand
GCCACTCCTCGGCGGTGATGGCGAAGCGGAGGTGGTCCTCCCACACGCCGTTGATCTCCAGGTAGCGCTCGGCCGTGCCCTCGCAGCGCAGTCCCAGCTTCTCGACCACCCGCCGGCTGGCCGTGTTCCTCGGGATGATGGCCACCTGCAGGCGGTGGAGGCGCAGGTCCTCGAAGGCGAAGCGGGCCAGCACCACCAGCGCCTCGGGGACGTACCCGTTGCCGGCGCACCCCTTGTCGATCCAGTAGCCGACGTAAGCGTTCTGGAACGGGCCCCGTTGCACACTGTTGAGGTTGATCTCCCCGCACAGGCGGCGACCGACGAAGATGCCGAAGCCGTAGCCGCTGCCCAGCTGACGCTCGCGCTCACGTGCCCGGCACCGGGCCGAGAACGCCGCCCCGCTGCGGACCACGTCGGGCGAGCCGGGCGGGCGGCTCGGTTCCCACGGGACGAGCCAGTCCCGGCTGCGGAGGCGCACGTCCTGCCAGGCGGAGAAGTCGGAGGGCACGAGCGGGCGAAGGTGCACCCGCCGGCCGTGCAGGACCGGCGTGTCCTCCCTGGTCGCGGTCGACACCGCCGGCATGGTACCCAGCCCTCGTCCGGCGATCCCTCCCCGGGCCCGGCGCTCAGCCGGCGCCGGGCACGGGAAGGCCGAGCAGGCTGCGGGCCAGGCCGTCGAGGATGTCGGCCTCCGACACCAGGCACCCGGGCAGGTCGAAGTAGCGCAGCACGGCCACCAGCACGCAACAGCCCCCGACGATCACGTCGGCCCGGGCCTCCTCCAGCCCGGGGTTGTGGACCCGGTCACGGCGGGCCTCGGTGGCCAGCGTGCGGAACACGTCCTCCGCCGCCGCCCGGGAGAGGTGGAAGTGGTGGATGCGATCGGGGTCGTAGGCGGCCAGGCCCTGCTCGACGGCGGCCACGGTGGTGACGGTCCCGGCCAGGCCGACCATGAGGGCCGCCTCCCGGGTGGCGGGGAGCTCGCGCACCACGTCGTCGAGATGGGCCTCGGCCACCGACAGGGCGGCGCTGAGCTCCTCGGGGGCCGGCGGGTCGCCGTGCAGGTACTGCTCGGTGAGCCGGACGCACCCGAGGTCGACGGAGATCACCCCTTCCGGCTCGCCGCCGGAGCCCACGGCGAACTCGGTCGACCCGCCGCCGATGTCGACCACGAGGAACGGGCCGTCGGCCGCGTCGAGCTCGGCGGTGGCCCCCAGGAACGACAGGCGAGCCTCCTCGTCGGCGGGCAGCAGCTCGGGGCGGGCGCCGAGGGCAGCCTCGGCGGCGTCGAAGAGCTCGTCGCGGTTGGCGGCGTCGCGGGCGGCAGACGTGGCGGTGACCCGCACCCGCTCCACGCCGTGGCCGTCGAGCACCCGGCGGTAGCGGCGCAGGGTCTCCACGGTGCGCTCCACCGCCGCCGGCGCCAGGCGGCGGCTGGCGTCCACGCCGGCGCCCAGACGGGTCACCGTGGCCAGCCGCTCGACGGTCTCCAGCTGCCCGTCGCCGGCGGGACGGGCGACGAGCAGGCGGGTGGAGTTGGTCCCGCAGTCGACGGCGGCGACGACCGTCATCGGCGCTCGGCCACCCAGCGTCCCACCGGGTCGTCCCCGCCGGCCAGGTACCAGGCGTAGTGGGCGTGGAGGCACTTGACCCCCCGGCGGGTCCCGCCCACGCCGGCCGAGGGGCGGGGACCGGAGTGCCCGGCGGGCAGGGCGGCGTCGCGCTCGGCGGCGTACCGGCGGTGGGCAGCGACGAGCGCCTCGGGGTCGACGGCCTCCTCGGCCGCCCGCACCCCGCCGGCGGACTCCAGGCGGCTCACCGCCTCACGCTCGGCCCGCCCCACCAACCAGTACCTGGTCGGCATGGGCGTGCCGTCGTACAGCAACGGGGCGTTGCGGATCACCACCGGGTCGCCGTCGGGGCCACGCACCACCACCTCGAACGCACCCTGGGGCTCCCGCCCGAGGAGGGTGGCCACGGCGGCGGCGTCGCCCGCCGGCACCGCTTCGGTGCCCGGCGCCGCACCGGCGCCCGCGGCCCGGCGATCGCCGGTCAGCTCCATCGCCGGAGGTCCTCGAGGGTGTCGACGTCGACCGGCATCCCCGGGCACGCTACCTCGGCCACCTCGACCGTCCCCGATGCGACCAGCCGGCCCGCCCCCTCGTCACCCTGGGTGGGCAGCAGCGGCCACACCTCGGCGCCGAGGCGGACGGGATGGCGCCGCTGCCCGCCGTAGGTGGCCACCGCCACGGGCACGTCGTCCCGGGCCGCCACCGCCGCCCACGCCTCGGCGGACAGCAGCGGCTGGTCGCCCAGGCCCACCACCACCGCCGGGTGGCCGCCGGCGCCCGCGGCCCCGACCGCCACCTGGAGCGAGGTCGCCTGACCCTCGGCCCAGCGGGGGTTGGCCACCGCCCGTGCCCCCAGCGCTTCCGCCAGCCCGGACAGCTCGACGGCCCCGTGGACCACGAGCGTGGGCAGCCCGCTGGCCACCGCCGAGCGCACCGCCCAGCTCACGAGGGGCCGGCCCCGGAACGGCGCCAGCA
Source organism: Actinomycetota bacterium (assembly GCA_019348335.1). GTDB lineage: Bacteria > Actinomycetota > Acidimicrobiia > Acidimicrobiales > CADCSY01 > JAHWJR01. Next base: position 12,392 of record JAHWJR010000027.1, on the reverse strand, counting down.
GCTTGTGGCCCGGGCCGGCGAACCGGGTGGCCCCCCCGGCGGCCAGCACCACCGCCAGCGCGGGCACCGGTGACGGTGGCCCGGCTCGGGAGGAGACGTCCGCCCGGGACCGCTCAGGTCTGGAGGACCGAGTTGGTCTCGCCGTACTCGTTCACGTCGTGGGTGCTGGCCTCCGGTTCGTTGAACCAGGTGCCGCCGTCGCTCAGGTACTTGAAGGCGTAGCGCTGCCCGGGCTCGAGCTCGACGGTGGTGCTGCGGGTGCCGTTCTTGCGCTTTTTCAGCGGGTGGGCCAACGGGTCCCAGTCGTTGAAGTCGCCGAGCACCGACACGGGCTCGGGCGTCTCCGACACGGGCAGGACGAAGCTGGCCTTGATGGTGCCGTTGCCTCGGGATGCGGTGAGCTTGATCATGATGTGACTCCTTCAGGTCGCCGTAGAGCCCAGGTTAGGTGGCTCGGCCAGGGACTCCAGTGCTCGGCGCACCAGGACCCGTGCCAGGTGGCGCCGGTAGCCGGCGCCGGCCAGGACGTCGGAGGGGGGCGCGGTGCCGTGGTCGGCGCCCGCCGCGGCGCCGGAAACCGGCTCGCCCGCCGCCAGCGCCTGCTCGACCGCCGACGCCCGGAGCGGCACCGGGCCCATGCCGGCCAGGGCCACGACGACCGGCGCCGAGCCTCCCGCGGCGCCCACCGCCGCCACCGCCACCGTGGCCCAGTCCTGGGCCCGCCGGCTCACCCGCTGGTACGACCACGGCACACCCGCCGCCTTGGGCAGGCGCACCTCGGTGAGCATCTCGTCGCCGGCGAGGGCGCTGCGGTGGCGGTCGACGAAGAAGTCGGCGGCGGCGATCTCCCGCTCGCCGGCCGGGCCCCGGGCCACCAGCGTGGCGCCGAGGGCCAGCACCGCCACGGCCAGGTCGGCGGCCGGGTCGGCGTGGGCCAGCGACCCGCCGAGCGTCCCCCGGTTGCGCACCTGGGGGTCGCCCACCAGGCCGGCGGCGTGGGCCACCAGCGGCGCGTCGGCGGCCACCGCGGCCGAGCGCTCGAGGTCGCAGTGGCGGGTGAGGGCGCCGACCGCCAGGTGGTCGCCGAGGTCACGGACGTACGCCAGCTCGCTCAGGCGGCCCACGTCGACGAGCACCGCCGGCGCCGCCTGCCGCAGCCGCAGGGCGGGCAGCAACGAGTGGCCACCGGCCAGCAGGCGGGCGTCGTCGCCGTGCTCGGCCAGCAGGCGCACCGCCTCGTCGACCGAGCCCGCCCGGCGGTACTCGAAGGGGGCGGGGATCACCGGTCCCCCAGGCGGCCGGCGGCCACCACCGCCTCGACGATGTTGTGGTAGCCGGTGCAGCGGCACAGGTTGCCCTTGAGCGCCCGGCGCACCTCGTCGGGCTCCGGCTGCGGATGGCGCTCGAGCAGGGCCACCGCCGCCATGACCATCCCGGGAGTGCAGAAGCCGCACTGGAGGCCGTGGTGGCGGTGGAAGGCCTCCTGCACCGGGTGCAGGTCGCCGCCGGCGGAGAGCCCCTCGATGGTGGTGACCTCGGCGCCGTCGGCCTGGACCGCCAGCACGGTGCACGACTTCACCGCGTCGCCGTCCAGGTGCACGGTGCACGACCCGCACGACGAGGTGTCGCACCCGACGTTGGTACCGGTGAGGCCGAGCACGTCGCGCAGGTAGTGGACCAGCAGCAACCGGGGCTCGACCTGGTGGCG
>JAHWJR010000027.1:6429-10584 GCA_019348335.1 Actinomycetota bacterium | reverse complement strand
GGGCTCACCGGTCCCACACCTCCGGATTGGCCAGGTGCACCGGTCGCCGCCCGGCGAGGAGGCGGGCCACGTCGTCGGCGATCATGATGCTGTGGCGGGTGACCACGTCGTCGGCGGCGCCGGCCAGGTGGGGCGTGAGGGTCACGTTGTCCATGCCGAGCAGGGGATGGTCGGGTGGCAGGGGCTCGGTCCAGAACACGTCGAGAGCGGCGCCGGCCATGCGCCCCTCGACCAGTGCCGCCACCAGGGCGGCCTCGTCCACCACCGCGGCGCGAGCGGTGTTGACCAGCACCGCCTCGGGGCGGAGCAGGGCCAGCTGGCGCTCGCCGATCATCCCCGTGGTCTCGGGGGTCAGCGGGCAGTGCAGGCTGACCACGTCGCTCTCGGCCAGGAGCCGCTCGAGCGCCACGGCCTCGGCCGGCGGCTCGGGCTCGGCCACGTAGGGATCGTTGACCAGCACCCGCATGCCGAAGCCGCCGGCGGCCCGGCGGGCGACCTCCCGGCCCACGGCGCCGTAGCCCACCAGCCCCAGAGTGCGCCCGGCCAGCTCCGGCCCCCGGAAGTGGAGGTAGGGCAGCTCGCCCTCGACCAGCCAGCCCCGCCGGCGCAGGTGATCCTGGCCCCGGGCCAACGAACGGCACTGAGTCAGGACCAGCCCGATGGTGAAGTCGGCCACCGACGCCGCGTTGCGGGCCGGCGTGTGCAGCACCGGCACGCCCCGGGCGGTGGCGGCGGCCAGGTCGACGTTGCTGGGCACGCCCCGGGCCGAGGCGACGATCCGCACCTCGGGCAGCGCCTCCAGCACGCCGGCGTCGACGCGCTCCACCTCGACCACCAGCAGGGTGGCGCCCTCGCCGGCGGCCACGAGGGCGTCACCGTCGAGCGTGCGCCGGGTGGTGCCCCAGCCGGCGCAGGCCACGTCGTAGCCGAGCTGCTCGAGGCGCTCCCGGCCGGCGGCGGACAGCTCGGCGGTGACCAGGGCCCGCCGGCGGTCGCTCATCCGCCGGCCTCGGGGAGGTGGGCCCGCAGGGCGGCGAAGGCCTCGACGTAGCGCTCGTAGGGCTCGGCGTAGGGGGCGGGGTCGCCGGCGGGCACCATCCGGGCCGGCGGCCCGGGCAGCTCACCGCCACCGCCGGCGCCGCACGCCCGGGCCACCAGAGCGGCGCCGGCCAGGGCGGCCGGCTGGGCCACCTCGGGGACGGTGACGTGGCGCCCGAGCACGTCGGCCAGCAGCCGGGGCAGGCCGGCGTGGCGGGCTCCTCCGCCGGTGACCACCACGGTGGTGGCCGGGCCGCCCAACACCCGCTCGAGGTCGGCCAGGTTGGCCCGCACGGCGAAGGCGTGGGCCTCCACAAAGGCGCGGGCCAGGTCGTCGCCGGTGGTGGCCGGGGTGAGGCCGAGCACCGCCTGCGGTGCCTTGGTGGCCCAGGCGGCCTCGCTCCACTCGGGGGCGGCGACCACGGCGGTCACCCCGGCCGCCCCCGGCCGGCTGCGGCTGGCGCACGCCCACAGGTCACCCACGTCGGAGCCGGTCAGCCCGGCCAGCCACGCCGCCATGGTGCCCGGGTAGCCGGCGTTGGTCTCCACCGCCCACCGCTGCGGCGCCAGGTGGGTCGAGACCCACGGGTGGCGCAGGGGGTCGTCCGGCGGGGCGGCCACCGCCGCCTGCACCGGCGTGCTCGACCCGGCCACCACCGTCACCACCCCGTCGGCCAGCCCTCCCGCCCCCATGGCCGCCAGCTGGGTGTCGCCTCCGCCGGCGATCACCGGCAGCCCGGCCGGCAGGCCCAGCTCGGCGTCCCGGAGCCGCCCCACCACCGTCCCCGCCTCCACCAGCGGCGCCAGCCGGTCGGTGCCCAGCCCCACGGCGTCGAGCAGGTCGCCGGCCCAGCGCCGCCCGCCCACGTCGGCGAGCTGGCCGGCGCTGGCGTAGGACGCCTCGGTGGCCTCCTCGCCGCTCAGGCGCCACAGCGCCCAGTCGTGCAGGAACAGCACCCGCCGGGTGGCCGCCCAGCGCTGCGGCTCGGTGGCGGCCACGTGGAGCAGCTTGGGCAGCGTGAGCTCCGGCGCCGGCCAGTGCCCGGTGGTGCGGTACAGGGCCTCGGAGCCGACGTCGGCGCGGAGCCGGTCGAGCTGGCTGGCTCCCCGCCGGTCGCTGTTGAGCACGCCGGGGCCCAGCTCGGTCGACCCGTCGGTGAGCACGAAGCCCTGGCGCAGGGAGGAGGCGGTCACGCCGGCGTAGTCGCCCGGCGGCCGGCGGGCCTCGCCGACGGCGGCGGCCAGCGCCTCGCGCGACGCCGCCCACCACGACCCCGGGTCGAGCTCGGCGGCGTGGTGCGCCGGCCGGGAGGTGACGAGGGGCCGGGTGGACTGGGCCAGCACCGTGCCGCCCAGCTCGGCCACCCACGCCTTGACCGACGACCCCCCGATGTCGAGACCGGCGGCCAGCACCGGCTAGACCGGCGCCTCGCCGGCGCCGGCCTCCAGCCGGCGGATCCGCTCCAGGTACTCGGGCGGGCACACCGTGGTGGTGTCGCCCAGCAGCAGGGCCCGGTAGGTGGCCACCGCCGCCTCCTCCAGGTTGGCCACCCGCTTGTGGGCCGCCTCGACGGTCTCGCCCACCACCGAGCACCCGTGGTGCCCGAGGATGACCGCATCGGCGTCGGCCAGGGCCTCGGCGCCGGCCCGGGCCAGCTCGTCGGTCCCCGAGGCGATGTAGGGCACGGTGGCCACCCGGCGCACGTAGTAGGCGTGGTCGATGGTGAAGAGCCGGATCTGGTGGCCCAGGGCGTCGAGCAGCACCGACAGCTGCGGGTGCAGGTGGATCACGGCGTTGACGTCGGGACGAGCGAGGTAGCTGTGCAGGTGGAGCTGCACCTCGCTGGACGGCTTGGGATGGCCGCCCCGGTGGCTGCCGTCCAGTCCCACGACGCTGAAGTCGCCGGGCGTGAGCTCGTCGAGCCAGGTGCCGCTGGCCGTCACCACGCACTCGTCGGCCCCCGGCAACCGGGCCGAGAGGTTCCCACCCGAGCCCAGCACCAGGCCGCGCGCCACAGCCTTGCGGCCGACGTGGACGAGCTCGTCGACCAGGCCGGCGTGGTCAGCCATGGGGTACCAGCAGCGCCTTGACCCGCTGGCGGCTCGGGGACTCCCCCACGGCGGCGTGGACGCCGTCGAGCGGGTGGCGGTCGGTGACGATGAGGCCGGCGTCGACCGCCCCGGTGCGCAGCAGCTCGATGGCCTCGGGAAAGGCCCCCGGCGCCAGGTGCCCGCCCCGCACGTCGAGCTCCTTGTGCTCGGCCACCAGGTTGAGGTCGACGGTGGCGGGGCGCCGGTACACGCCGTAGAGGACCAGCCGTCCCCCGGGCACCAGGGCGGCCAGGCCCAGCTCGACGGCCTCGGGCGAGCCGGAGCAGTCGATGAAGACGTCGACCCCGTCGCCGCCGGCCAGGTCGGTGAGCAGCTCCGCGGCGGTGCCGGTGCCCGGAGGCCCGGCCACCGACGACGTGTCGAGCGCCTCGTCCGCTCCCAGGGCCACGGCCAGCTCGGCTCGGGCCGGCGAGGTCACCACCGCCAGCAGGCGCCGGCACCGCCCGGCGGCGGCGCCCAGGGCGGCGGCGCCGATGGCCCCGATGCCGGCCACGGCCACCACGTCGCCGGCCACGACGCCGGCCCGGCGCACGGCGTGCACGGCACAGGCGGTGGGCTCGATGAGGGCGCCGGCGTCGGTGCCCAGCTCGGGCGGCACCCGATGGACCAGCGCGCCGGCGGGCAAGGCCATGCGCTCGGCGAAGGCGCCCGGCAACCCGCTGCCCAGGTGCGTCCCGCCCCGGCACAGGTTGGTCCGCCCCGCCCGGCACCACCGGCACCGGCCACACGGGACCAGGACCTCGGCGGTCACCCGGTCGCCGGGCGAAACCCCCCAGCGCTCGGCACTCGCCTCGTCGACCCACGCCACCCGGCCGAGGATCTCGTGGCCCGGGGTGAACGGGAACTCCAGCGCCCAGGGCCCGTCGCCCCGCCAGATCATCCGGTCGGCGGCGCACACCCCGGCGGCCTCGACCTCGAGCACGGCGCCGGCCTCGGGCCGCGGCGGCGGAACGTCCTCCAGCCGGAAGTCGCCGGGCCCGTGGGCCACCACCGCCTTCATGCCCG
>JAHWJR010000027.1:0-6329 GCA_019348335.1 Actinomycetota bacterium | reverse complement strand
ACGTCCTCCAGCCGGAAGTCGCCGGGCCCGTGGGCCACCACCGCCTTCATGCCCGGCTGGCCAGCAGGTGCGACCGGCTCTCGACCGCCGCCTCCACCCCGGTGACCAGGCCGGCGCTGACCGCCCCGTACAGGTCGAGAGAGGCGGCGCCGTCGTAGCCGGCGGCGTCGAGGGCGGCGATGAGGGGACCGAAGTCGTGCAGCCGGCCCACCGGCAGGTCGTCGTCGGCCGCCCCCGGGGCGGCATCCCCCAGGTGGACGTGCCACAGGCGGTCGCCGAGCCGGCCCACCACCTCGGCCGGGTCCTCACCGGCGGCGAAGGCGTGCCCGGTGTCGAGCAGCACGCCCAGCGCCGGAACGGCGTCGCACAGGTACAGCGCGGCGCCGGCGGTGCCCAGCGCGGTGCCCGGCTTGTACTCCATGGCCACCCGCACCCCGGTCGGCGCCACCGCGTCGGCGACCAGCTCCGCGCCCTCGACCACGTCGTCCCAGCGGGCCGAAGCGGCGTCGGCGCCGGGCCACACGCCGATGGTGGCCAGCCCGAGGTCGGCGGCCACCTCGGCCGTGGCCCGCGCCTCGGCGGCCACGCGGGACGCGGCGGCCGGCGACGACAGGGCGCCGGTGGGCCAGCGCGAGGCCGGCAGCGACAGCAGGAGCATGGCCACCGGGAGGGCGTGGTCCCGGGCCAGGCGCCGGCGCTCGTCGACCCGCTCGGGCGCCAGCTCGTCGGCCGCCCGGTAGACGCCCACCTCCACCCCCTCGAAGCCGGCCCGGGCCGCCGCCGCCCACACGGCGGCGTCGTCGAGACCGTCGGGCCAGTGGTTCCAGTCGGCGTCGCACAGGCGCCAGGTCACGGCCCCACCTCGCCCAGGCGGGCCAGCGTGGCTCGGCGCACCGGGGCGGTCTGGGCCTGCACCAGGTGGAACAGGGCCTCCCGGGCCAGCCGCTGGGGCGCCGACGAGCGGGCCATGCCGGCGCCGCCGGCAGCGGCCACCAGCGCGGTGGCGGCCCGCACCCCGAGCTCGAGGGCGTGGGCCCGCAAAGCCAGGCGCTCGTCGATGGCCTCGGCCGCCGGCGTCTCGTCGAGCAGCCCGTAGGCCGAGGCGCGCACCTCGGCCGCCTCGGCGCCCAGCGCCCGGGCCAGCGCCACCCCACCGGGCTCGTCCCGGCGCCGGGACGCCTCTTCCAGCCGGGCCACCACGGTGGCGATCAGCCCGAACACCGCCGGCGTGACGTTGGCCGTCTTGGCGGCATCAGCGCGGCGCCAGTCGGCCAGGGACACGACCTCGACCACGTCGCCGGGAGCGACCACGTAGCCCTCGAACTCCAGGCGCACGGTCACCGTCGCCTCCATGGCCGCCAGCGCCAGCGGCGCCGACGGGCGGACACCGGGAGCCGCCCGCGCCGGGACCAGCGCCAGCACCGCCTGGTCGTCGGGCGTGACCGCGCCCACGAGGAGCACGTCGGCCAGGCCCCAGCTGGTGACCCACACCGCGGTGCCGTCGAGGACCCAGCCACCGGTTTCATCCGCACCGTCGCCCGCCGGCCGGGCCCGCACCGTCGCCCCTCCCGAGCGCCGCAGGTGGGCCACCGCCACCCCGCCGAGGGTGTCCCTGCACAGCGGCGCCAGCCACCGCTCCCGCAGGCCGGTGTTGGCCGACCCGGCCAGCGCCCCCAGCGGCGAGGCGTGCTGGGTCCACACGAACCAGGTGGCACCGCAGGCGCCGGAGAGGATCTCGGTGACCCGCCGCACCACGGGCGGGTCGGCGTCGGCTCCTCCCGCTTCCACCGGCCCTCGCACGCCGAGCAGGCCGGCGGCGGCCAGCGCCGCCACGTGGGCAGCCGGCACACCCTCCACGTCGATCCGCTCGGCCTGCGGCACCAGCAGGCCGGCGGCCAGGTCGCCGGCGGCTCGCACCAGGGGGTGGTCGTCCACGCCCGCAGGGTCGTCCAGCCCGAGGGCGGCGTCGGCCATGGCCGGCACCCTAGTGAGCGCGGCCGCCAGGAGTTGCATCCCCGTTGGCATCTGTTCAAACCGCCGTTGTACTGTCCCCCGATGCGCTTGGGCGTCTGCGGTGGGCCCTACTCCAACCCCTACGCCCTGCGGGCCTTCGTCGAGGACGCCGGCCGCCGCGGCTGCGAGCGCCTGTTCTGCCTGGGCGACCTCGGCGGGTTCGGTGGCGAACCCGACGCGATCTGGCCGCTGCTGGTCGACAACGGCGTCGAGTGCATCGCCGGCAACTACGACGTGGCCATCGGACGAGGCGACGAAGACTGTGGCTGCGGCTATCGCGACCCGCGCGATAACGAGTTCGCGCAGATGATCTACGACTTCACCAAGGCACACACCAGCGACGAGTTCGCCGCCTGGATGCGCACGCTGCCCACCGAGCACCGCGAGACCATCGCCGGCCTCGACGTGCATCTGGTCCACGGCTCGCCGCTGGTGCTCAACGACTTCTTCTGGGAGTCGCTCGACGACGACGAGGTCCGGCTGCGGGCCCGGGCCAGCGGCGCCGACGTCCTGTGCTGCACCCACACCGGCCTGCCGTGGCAGAAGCGGGTCGACGGCTGCCTGGTGGTCAACGTCGGGGTCCTGGGCAAGCCGGCCAACGACGGCCGGACCGAGGTCTGGTACGCCGTGATCGACGTGGAGGACGGCCACGCCGAGGCCGAGCTGGTGCCCCTGGCCTACGACTGGCGGGCGCAGGCTGCGTCCATGCGAGCCGCCGGGTTGCCCGAGCCGTTCGTGGAGACGGTGGAGACGGGGTGGTGGACGACCTGCCTGGAGGTGGTGCCGCCGGTCGAGCGCTCGCGGGGGCGCTACCAGCTCTACCGCAGCGCGGTTCCCAGCGGGTTCGCCGACCACGACGTGGGCTGGGCCGACCCACCGGAGGTGGTCGACGACGGGCTCCCGGTGGTGCCGCTGTTCGGCTCGCCCCTCTTCCCGCCCCGGCTGTGGGTCTACACCAACTTCCACTGCAACCTGCGGTGCAGCTACTGCTCGGTGGCGTCCTCGCCCACCGCCCGCCGGCGCTCCATGCCCCCCGACCGCTTCCGTGCCCTGGTCGACGAGGCCGTGGCCGAGGGCTTCACCGAGATCTACCTCACCGGCGGTGAGCCGTTCCTCGAGGCCGACATCGTCGAGATGATCCTCTACGCCAGCGACCGCCTGGCCACGGTGGTGCTCACCAACGCCATGCTCTTCCGGGGCCGCCAGCTCGACGAGCTGAAGCGGCTGGCCGGCCGGGACGGCCTGGTGCTGCAGACCTCCATCGACGGCGCCCGCCCCGAGACCCACGACCGCAACCGCGGCCAAGGGTCGTGGGCCCGGGCCATGGAGGGGCTGGCTCTCGGCAAGGAGCTGGGGCTGCCCATGCGGGTGGGCCTGACCGAGACACCGCAGAACACCGCCGAGGTCGACCAGCTCGGCGCCCTGTTGGCGGAGATGGGGGTCACCGGCCGGGACTTCGCCGTGCGCCCCCTCATCCGGCGGGGGTTCTCCGACGAGGGCATCTCCGTCGACGACACCAACACCGTCCCCGAGCTGTCGGTCACCGTCGACGGCGTGCACTGGCACCCGGCCGGCGCCGACATCGAGTCGAGCCCCGACATGCTCCTGGCCACCGGCGAGGTCCCCCTGGCCGAGGCCAAGCGCCTGGTGGTGGAGCGCTTCCTCACCCTGCGCCAGGCCGACGGCAGCCTCCCCCACATCTACAACTGCGCCGTCTGACGGCCGACGAGAGGAACCTCCTGTGCGCCTGCGCCGAACCGTCCTGGCCGTGCTGGCCGTCACCCTGCTCGGCGCCTGTGGCGGAGGAGGTGGGGGCACCTCCGCCGGAGCTGGCGAAGGCGTCCCCCGCGAGAAGCTGACCTTCGGGATCGGGCCCTACCTGCCCACCGCCGACGACACCAAGGCCGGCTTCGAGCCCTTCTTCGCCCACGTGGCCGAGGAGCTCGGGGTCGACTACGAGTTGCAGGTCGCCAGCGACTTCGCCGGGATCGCCGTGGCCCTGGCCAACGGGAAGGTCGACGTGGCCTGGCTGGGCCCCTACGGCTTCGTCCTGGCCAACCACGACTCCGATGCCCGGGCCATCGCCACGGTGGAGTACGACGGCAAGCCGACCTACCACGCCATCGTCGTGGCCGCCCCCGACTCGCCGGTGGCCAACTGGCCCGACGACGCCCAGGGGCGTTCGATGTCGTTCGCCGAGGTGGCGTCGACGTCGGGGTGGCTCGTCCCCACCCACTTCCTCACCCAGCGGGGCATCGACCCGAAGACCTACTTCCAGTACTCCGAGGGCGCCGCCCACCCGGCCAACGAGGTGGCAGTGGCCACCGGGCGGGTCGAGCTGGCCACCGACTACGACCGCAACCGCAACGCCATGATCGAGAGCGGCGACCTCGACGAGGGTGCCACCAAGGTGGTCTGGGAGTCGGAGCCGCTGCCCAACGACGCCATCGCCGTGCGACCGGGGTTCGATCCCGAGCTCGCCCGGCGCATCCAGGCGATCCTCGACGCCATGCCCGCCGACCAGGCGGAAGAGCTGCTGCCCGAGCACTACACCGGCTTCACGCCGGCGACCGACGACAGCTACCGCTCCATCCGCGACGCTGCCGTCAGCCTCGGACAGCTGGACGGATGACCGTGCCCCGGTGACCGACACCGCCGCCGAGACCAGGGACGACCCCGCGATCGCGGCGAGCGCGCCCGGCGGCCTGGCCGACACCGGCGAGGCGGCCGCCGGGCCCCGGCTGCCTCGTGCCCGCCAGGCCACCCTGGCGCTGGTTCTCGTGGTCGGCTTCGCCCTGTGCGTGCGCCTGGCCCAGGTCGACCCCAGGGCGCTCCTCGAAGGGCTGCCCGAGATGGCCGGGTGGGTCGGCCGGTCGTGGCCTCCTTCCACCCAGGGCCTCGACCTCCTGGCGCTCCGGGCGGCGGAGACGGTCGCCATCGCCGTGGTCGGCACCACCCTGGCCACGGTGGCGGCGCTGGTCGCCTGCGTCCCCGCGGCGCGGAACCTGACGCCGGCCCGCCTGCTGCGGGTCCCGGTGCGGTGGCTGCTCAACGCCTGCCGGGGGATCGACTCGTTCGTGTTCGCCCTGCTGTTCGTCGCCGCCGTGGGCCTGGGCCCCTTCGCCGGCGTGCTCGGCGTGGCCTTCCACACCTTCGGCAGCATGGGGAAGCTGTTCGCCGAGACCATCGAGGGCATGCCCCGCGGACCACTCGAGGCCGCCGAGCTGACCGGCGCCGGCCGGGTGCGGGTGGTCACCTGGGCGCTGCTGCCGGACGCCGCTCCCGGCCTGGTCTCGGTTGCCCTCTACATGCTGGAGTTCAACATCCGAGCCTCGGTCGTGTTGGGGGTGGTGGGCGCCGGCGGCATCGGCCAGCAACTCAAGAACGCCGTCGACCTCCTGCACTTCCCCCGGCTGCTCACCATCATCGTGATCATCCTGGCCATGGTGACCGCCGTCGACCAGCTGTCGGCACGGTTGCGGGCCCGACTGGCATGACGCCGCCGAGCTCCTCGGTGCTGCAGGTCGAGGGCCTCGGCCACCGCTACGGCACCAGCACCGTGCTGCGCGACGTGTCGTTCGCGGTGGCTCCCGGCGAGGTCGTCGCCGTGGTGGGGCCCAGCGGCGCGGGGAAGACGACGTTGTTCCGCTGCATCACCCGCCTGATCGAAGCCGACCAGGGCTCGGTACGGGTGGGCGGTCGCGACCTCGCCGCCCTTCGCGGCCGGGAGCTGCGCCTCGCCCGCCGGGACGTGGGTCTCATCTTCCAGCAGTACAACCTCGTGCGGCGGCGCAGCGCCCTCGGGAACGTGCTCATGGGTCGACTGGCCCACCTGCCGGCCTGGCGGGCCCTGCTCCAGCGCCCGGGCCCGGACGAGTCGGCACTGGCCCGGTCGTGCCTCGAGCAGGTGGGCTTGGGCCAGTACGCCGGCGCCCGGGCCGATCGGCTCTCGGGTGGCCAGCAGCAACGGGTGGCCATCGCCCGGGCGCTGGCCCAGCGCAGCCGGCTGGTCCTCGCCGACGAACCCGTGGCGAGTCTCGACCCGGCGTCGGCGGCCGGCGTGCTCGAGGCCCTCGGGACGGTGGCCCGGGACCACGGCATCGCCGTGGTCTGCAGCTTGCACCAGGTCGAGCTGATCGCCGGCTTCGCCGACCGCGTCATCGGCTTGCGCGCCGGTGAGGTGGTGTGGGACGGGCCCGCGTCCACGTTCGGAGCGGTCGACCGCGCCGCGGTCTACGGCCCCACCCCCGGCACCAGTCGGACGCCGGCATGACTCGGTAACCGCCGGCGCCGGCGCCGGCGGGTTCGGCGAACGG
>JAHWJR010000177.1:2672-4365 GCA_019348335.1 Actinomycetota bacterium | reverse complement strand
GCGCCGGCGTCAGCGCAGCGCGCGGTAGCGGCGCGCACGGTCGATCCTGAAGCGGACGGCATCGGCAACCGCAGTACCGACATCGGTCGCGGTCTTGGGAAGGCTCGCCAGGAAACTCGGGTCGAGAAAGCCCCCCTGGCGATCGCTGAACGCGCCATGCGCGCCGTGGTCCCGACCGTCGTCGGCGGCGCTCCACAGGTTGCTCGGCCGATCGGGGCGAACAGGGTCGTCGGTCTGCTGGCCCCCCACCGCTGAGAGGGCTGCAAAGTGAGAGATGACCGACGGTGCCACCTTCCCGCCGGCGACGATGACCTTGTTCCAGGCACCGAGCACCTTGGACCGTCGCCCGTCGAGGGCGGCGGCGACGACATGACGGGCGGCGACCTCGGGGTCGTAGATGGGCGGCACGGGTTGAGGGTGCTTGGGGAGGTGGGTCTCCGACCAGTCGAACTGCGGCGTGTTGACCGCTGGGAGGTGCACCATCGACAGTGTCACGGCGCTGCGCTGGTGGAGGAGCTCGGCGCGGACGGACTCGCTGAACCCACGGCAGGCGAACTTGGCCGCGCAGTACGCCGACTGGAGGGGGATGCCGACGTAGGCCAGAGCCGAGCCGACGTTGACGATCCGACCGTGGTCGCGGGGGCGCATGCGGTGGAGAGCGGCGAGCGTTCCGTGCACCTGGCCGAGGTAGGTCACCTCGGTGGCTCGCCGGTACTCGTCCGGCTCGACCTCCCAGCTCCAGGAGAAGACGGTGGCCATGGCGTTGTTCACCCAGACGTCCATGGGCCCGAGCTCGTCCTCGATCCGCGTGGCGGCGCCGTCCACCGCCGCCCAGTCGGCGACGTCGGCGGCGACGGCCACCGCGTCTCTCCCGTGCTTGCGGACCTCGCCGGCGGCGGCGTCGAGGCCGGCCCCTCCGCGGGCGATGATGCCGACGTCGAATCCCTTCGCCGCCAGTCGTTCGACGACGGCGCGGCCGACGCCCGCCGACCCGCCGGTGACGACAGCGACGCCTCGGCGCTGCGATGTGCTCATGGCATGCCCTTCTTCTTCATGGTGGGGGTAGCGCCGAGTGCGGGGCGGTGGTGTCAGCGGCGGAGCAGCTGGCGCAGTGCCATCCGCGCCTCGGGAATCACCTGGGGGACCATGGCGACGCTGGCGACGCTGGCGACGAGGCACCAGGAGCAGAACCGGCGGTGCTTCGTCGCCTGCTCCGCCGTGAGGTACAGCCCACCCAGGGCGTCGAACACGACCTTGCCGGCGAGCACGAGCGGGAGGAGCGGCGTGTCCACGTAGCGCTCCCTGGCCCCCATGCCGGCCAGGGCCAGGGTGGCGCCGTAGCTGACGATGCCAAGCGATGCGTCGGGCGTGTGGAACAACGAGTAGGCCTCCCCCGACGCGTCGACCTTCTCGGCGTCGAAGAGCTCGAGCGGGGGCTCGGGAAGCCGGCGGACGAGGCCGTTCTGGTAGGCGGCGACCCCACCCATGGCACCGGCGGCCAGGAGCGACAGTGCCGCCACCCGGCGTCGGCGGTCCAGCAGCGCACCAGCGTGGCGGCGAAGATCGTCGCTCACCCGTTCGGCCGGCGGCGAGGTCGCTCGGCCGACACCTCCAGACCGGCCACGGGCTCTCGCTGCCCTCGGCCCTGCCGGCCGGCTCCGAAGTACTTCAGCCATCATCCGCCTCCCTCGAC
>JAHWJR010000177.1:0-2572 GCA_019348335.1 Actinomycetota bacterium | reverse complement strand
TCGGCGAACAGGCCCAGGTCGTTGGCCCTGGAGGTGATCTGGTCGAACAGCGAGTTGGCCCGGTCGACCTCGCCGGCGAGGGCGAGGCACTCGACCAGCCAGTAGCTGCACAGGACGAAGCCGTTGGTGTCGCCGTCCCAGCGGTACACGAGGCCCTCCCGGACAAGCTCATGTTCGATCAGGTGGATGGTGGCGAGCATCCGCTCGTCGGTGGCGGGGAGGAAGCCCACCAAGGGCAACAGCAGCACCGAGGCGTCGAGCCGATCGGAGTCGTAGGCGCCGGTGAAGGCCCCGACGTCGTCGTTCCAGCCACGCTGCAGGACGGTCTCGTGGACCTCGTCGCGGACCGCTGACCACCGCTCCTCGTCGGTGCCGGCTCCCATCATGTCGGCCAGCTCGACAGCCCGGTCGAGCGCCACCCAGCACATCACCTTGGAGCTGACGTAGTGGCGCAGGCGGTCCCGGGCCTCCCACATGCCCGCATCAGGGGATTCCCAGGTGCCGGCGGCCTCGTTGGCGAGCCACACGAGGAGCTGCCGCGTTCGCGGGTGCAGCGGGTCGAGTTGGTCGGCGAAGCGATGGGCGAGGTCGAGCACCTCGCCCATCGCGTCGAGCTGGGGCTGCTGCCAGGCGGCGTTGCCCACCCGCACCGGCCTGCTTCCACCAAAGCCCTCCAGGTGCTCGAGGACGTACTCCGAGAGCTCCCGTCGCCCATCGAGCCCGTACATGATCTGGACGCGGGAACCAGGGCTCGGCTTGCCCGCCGCGTCGGCGAGGAAGCGCAGGTACCGGTCGGCTTCGTCGGGACAGGCGGCGATCCACAGTGCCTGTCCCGTGAGGCTCAGGTCCCGCAGCCAGGCGTAGCGGTAGTCCCAGTTGGAGTCGCCTCCGATGACCGCCGGCAGCGACGTCGTGGCCGCCGCCATCACCGCACCCGTGGGTTGGTAGGTCAGGCCCTGGAGGACCAGCGCGCTGTGCCGCGCCACGTCGGCGTAGGGGCCGTCGTAGCCCGGATGGAGCTCGGCCCACGACGCCCATGCCCGCTCGGTGTCGTCCAGCGCCTCGTCCACCCCCAACTCGCCGACTGGTGCGCCGTCGCCCGGTTCTGCGTAGGAGGCGGAGAACGACACTCTGTCGCCAGCGGCCACGGTGAACGTTGCTCCGACCACGGAATCTCGTTCCTCCATGGCCACTGGGGACCGCAGCCGCAGCCTGCGCCGGCCCGCTTCGGCCACCACCGCCTCGCCGTCCCTGCGGAGGTGCGGGGTGGTGAGTCCGAACTCGAACCTGGGAGCGAACTCGGTGCTCACGCGGACCGTGCCACGGACGCCCTCGACCGACCGGAGGAGCACGTGCGGCGATCGCAGCCCCATCTCGTGCCCTCGGGCGCCGGGCTCCATGGCCAGACCCTCCCGGATGCGTACCTCGCCGGTCGTCGTGGTGACGATCGACTCCACCACCAGGCTCTGCGGGAGATAGCGGCGGCGGATGTCCTGGCCGCCCTCCACGGTCAGGCTCCAGTGGCCGGCGTGGGGGTCGAGGATGCGCCCGAACACCGGAGGGTGATCGGCCTGTGGAGGGCACCACCAGTCCACCGAGCCGTCCCGGGACACCAGGGCTGGCGCGTGGCCGTCCGACAGAAAGGCGTAGTCGTGGATCCTCTGCCGCATCAGGCGGTCGAGGCCGGTGGCGCTGTCGGCGTCTTTGTCGTGTGCAACGGCGAGGCAGTACCCGACGTACCGTCTTCATAACCGGAGACCACCGACAGGTGCCAGCAGCGTTGGCCGGCCCACTACCCTCCGGCACGTGGGGGTGTCGCCGGAGGAGCACGGGCGGACCTCGACTGCCGACGACGAGGCGTTCCAGCAGTTCGTCGTCCCCGAGATCGAGACGATGCTGCGGGTGGCCAGGACGCTCACTCGGGGCACGGGTGAGGCCGAGGACCTGGTGCAGGACGCTTTGGTGCGGGCCTATCGGGGCATCGCCGGCTTCGACGGGCGCTATCCCCGGGCATGGCTCCTGACCATCGTGCGCAACACCCACCTGAACCGGTTGCGGCGGCGACGGCCCGAGCTGCTCGACGATCCTGACGCCGACCTCGACCGCGTGGCGCGGCACACCACCGACAGCACGGTGGAGGCCTCCGTGGTCGACGTGGTCATCGACGACGTCGTCCAGCAGTGCCTGCGGGAGCTGCCCCGTGACCAGCTTCGGATCGTGGAGCTGGTCGACGTGGCTGGGCTGACCTACCGGGAGGCGGCGGAGGCGACCGACGCGCCCATCGGCACGGTGATGAGCAGGCTGCACCGGGCCCGCAAGCGGATGCGGGACCACCTCCTGCGTGCCGGGATCGGTCCGGGAAGGAGCAGGCGATGAGGTGGAGCCGATGGTGGCGACGCCGGCCCTTGACGTGCCCGGAGGTGGCCCGGCTGCTGCAGCGCCACCTCGACGAGGAGCTCCCACAGCACCTGGCGGTGCGGGTGGAGGCTCATCTCGAGGACTGCCGGCGGTGTGGCCTGGAGGCCGAGGCCTACGAGCAGATCAAGCAGGCCGTCCACCGCCAGGGGCAGAC
>JAHWJR010000176.1 GCA_019348335.1 Actinomycetota bacterium | reverse complement strand
CCACCAGGTCTTGGCACTGGGCCAGCGCCTCGTCCGACGCCCGCACGTGCTCCATCAGGAGCAACCGGCCGCCGGGGCGCAACACCCGGTGCAACTCGGCCACGGTGAGGGCGAGGTCCCCGACCGTGCACAGCACCAGGCAGGACACGACGGTGTCGAAGGTGGCGGTGGCGAAGGGCAGGCGCTCGCTCCGGGCCCGCACCAGCACCGCCGGCGCCTCCCCGTCGTGGACGCGGCCCACGGCCTGGCGCAGCATGGCCGGGTCGGGGTCGAGCGCCACCAGCGCCGTGACCGTCCCGGGCAGGTGCTTGAAGGCCTCCCCCGTCCCTGCTCCGATGTCGAGCACCCTTCCCGACGCCTGCGTGAGCAGGGCGTGGCGCCGGCGGCCGATCTCTCCGCTCTCGGCCCGACGGGCCAACACGCCGTACCAGCAGGCGAACACGGGGCGGCTGGCTCCCCGCCGCTCGCGGCGGACGACGCCCAGGGCGCCGGCCACTGTCCCGGTGGCCAGGAGCGCGCCGATCCGGGTCCTCCGCATGGCCCCATCATGACGGGGCCTGCGGGGCAGGGCTGTGCCTCACCCCCCGCCAGGGGGTAGACCCTTGCATCTGGCCTCGCCATCGAGCACCTCCCGTCGCACCTTCCTGCAGGCCGGCGCCGCCGGCCTGGCCGGGGTCGGCCTGGCGGGCTGTGGCGTGACGCCGAGGCGGCGCGAGACGACCGAGCACGGGACGACCGAGCAGCCCGGGTCAGCCGGGACGGCCGGCGAGAGCGGCGGGGACCACGCGAGCGGTCAGCTGTCGGCCCGACCGGGCCCGGTCACGTCGGCGGCGCCGGCAACCGGCCTGCAACCGCTCGGGATCGACACCGACCGTGACGCGCTCCTCTACGTGCCCGACCAGGTCACCCCGGGCACACCTGCGCCCATGGTGTTGCTGCTCCACGGGGCGGGGGGCACCGCCGAGGCCGGACTGGCGCCGCTGCTCGACCTGGCCGGCGAGACCGGCCTGGTGCTGCTGTCACCGCCGGCGCGGGACCGTACCTGGGACGTGCTGCTCGGCGGTTACGGGCCCGACATCGCCTTCATCGACCGTGCCCTGGAGGCAACGTTCGCCCGGCAGACCATCGACCCCGATCACCTCGCCATCGGCGGCTTCTCCGACGGGGCCTCCTACGCCCTGTCGGTCGGCCTGGTCAACGGAACGCTGTTCAGCCACATCGTGGCGTTCTCGCCCGGGTTCGTCGCTCCCGGCCCCACCTCGGGCTCGCCCCGGGTGTTCGTCTCCCACGGCACGGCCGATGACGTCCTCCCCATCGGCGCCACCAGCCGCCGCATCGTCCCCCGACTCGAGCAGGACGGCTACGAGGTCCGCTACCGGGAGTTCGAGGGCGGCCACGCCGTGCCGCCGGCGATCGCAGGGGAGGCCCTCGACTGGTTCCTCGGGCCGGGCGACTGACCGGTCACCGAGTCAGCAGGGAGCTGCGCTGCCGTCTCCCGCTGCCGCGGCCCTGTCGACGAGAGCGTCGAGCCCGGCGTGTTCGAACACCCGCCTGATGGGCGGCGACGGGTCGAGCACCGAGAGGTTCCCTCCCCCGGCGCTTACGCGGTTGCGCAGGCGCACCAACGTCCCGAGGCCGGCGGCGTCGAGGAACTGCAGCTCGGCCAGATCGACGAAGACGGACAGACCCGCTTCGAGCTGCACGTCGAGCACCTCGCATGCTCGCCAGAGATCTGGCGCCGTCGCCAGGTCGAGCTCCCCCTGCAGCCGCACGCACACCGAGCCGTCGACCACGACGACATCGGTACGAAGCTGCCCCGCCGCCCACGGGTTCCCTACCTGCACCGCCGACTCCTCGCCTGAGCAAGGGGCGACCGGCTCGTTGCTCGACCCGAGCGCCCAGTCAACCGATCTTACCCCTCATCCGGCCCGGCGCGCAGGGGTCGTACCGGCGTCTGATGGCGGGTAGACACCGTCGGAGCCGCGCCGGCTTGGGCGTCCGGGCCGAACGGCGGACCGCGCCACTCGCCGCAGCCGACATCGAAGGAGACAGGTGGCCTCGAACGAACGCATCCTGGCGCTGGTGCTGGCGGGTGGTGCCGGCACGCGGATGGCCCCCCTCACCGAGCATCGGGCCAAGCCGGCGCTGCCCTACGCCGGCATGTACCGCCTGATCGACTTCCCCTTGAGCAATTGCGCCCACAGCGGCATCAGCGACGTCTGGGTGCTGGAGCAGTACCAGCCCTACGCACTGGGCCGACACCTCGCCGGGGGACGCCCCTGGGACCTCGACCGGACCCATGGCGGTCTCCAGGTGCTCTTCCCCCACCAGGGCGACGGCGAGAGCGGGTGGCACCAGGGCAACGCCGACGCCATCTATCGCAACCGCGCTGCCATCGCCGCCTTCGACCCCGACGTCGTCGTGGTCCTCAGCGCGGACCACGTCTACAAGCTCGACTATCGCACGGTGGTCGACGCCCACCGGGCCGGCCGAGCCGGCCTCACCATGGTCACCACGGTCGTCCCCTTGGACCATGCCCGGCGCTTCGGCAACGTCGAGGTGGACCGGGACGGGCGCGTGCGCCGGTTCCTCTACAAGCCCGACGAGCCCGTGAGCGACATCGCCGCCACGGAGGTCTTCGTCTTCGACGGAGCCCGCCTGCTGGAGACGGTGGACGAGCTCGCCTCCCGTGCCGGCGGCGACGACGCCGAGCTGGAGGACTTCGGCGACGAGCTCATCCCCCACCTGGTCGACCGCGGCGAGGTGCGGGAGCACCGCTTCTCGGGCTACTGGCGGGACGTGGGGACGCTCGAGAGCTACTGGGCCTCCCACATGGACCTGCTCGGCCACGACCCGCTCCTGAAGCTCGACGACCGGAGCTGGCCCGTACGCACGACCGCCGAGACCCGCCCCCCGGCCCGGTGCCACGGGTCGGCATCGATCGACGACGCCCTGCTCTCCCCCGGCTGCGTGGTGGGGGGACGGGTGGAGCGCTCGGTATTGGGCCCGGGGGTGGTGGTCGAGGAGGGTGCGCACGTGCAGGATTCCGTGCTGCTCGACGGCACCGTGGTGGAGGCGGGGGCGTCGGTGTCCGGGGTCATCTGTGACATGCACGTGCGCATCGGCGGCCATGCCCGCGTCGGCGACCAGGGCGGGGCCGGGAGGGCACGGTCGGACGACGATCTCGTGGTGCTGGGTGAGGGCGTGGAGGTCGCCGGCGGTACCGAGATGGAGCCCGGTGCCCGCCAGAGCGGTCCGGGCACGGTGGGTGGCCAGCGGGCCTGAAGAACCGGTCCCGGCCTTGCCGGCGCACGGTCAGCTCCGCTGGTGTTGCGTCTCGTCGGGCGTCGCCGCGCTGGGCGGCGTGCCCTCGCCCTCGACGGCCCCCGACGTCCGCCCGGTGATGTCGCGCAACCCGCGCAGGAAGACCCGGTTGCGGGCGGCCAGTCGCAACGGGGCCTCGTTGTCACCCTGGGGCCCGATGTCCGCACCTGCCTGGCGGAGTCGCTCCCGCACCTCCCGCACCAGGTTCCGGTCATCGTCGTCGGGGACGGCGCCGGCGAGGTCCGACGCCACCTCGGGCCCCAGGTGGCGGTCGGCGATGGTCCGCATCAGTCGCGAGACGCCGGCGTCGAGGTGACGTACCGACGGCCGCACCGCCACCCACGAAGGGTCCTCGGCCAGCAGGTGGCCGGCGAGCGCCGTCTCGCCCGCCAGCTTCAGCGTCGGCTCGAAGTCATAGAGCGGGTCCCGGGAGCGGTAGTACAACGCCACCAGGGCATAACGGTGCGCCTTGTCCTGGACCTGGCGCATGTGGTCGGACAACTCCTCGAAACGGGTCTGCAGGTACTGGACGTCACCCGTCTCCAGACCGGCGGCTGCCAGAGCGAACCCCTCGCGGGTTCCCTCGGTCTCGTCCTGGAGGAGCAGGGCCAGGCGGTAGCGCTCGTCGAGGCTGCTCGTCACCTCGATCAGATACGTCACCACCCCGGTGAGCAGGGCGAAGCCGCCGCCCGACGCCACGACGGCGAGCAGCTGGTGGCTTGTGGTCAAGGGGGTGATGTCGCCGTAGCCGAGCACCGTCACCGTGACGCCGGCGTAGTACAGCGCATCCCCGAACCCCAGCGGGCCGTGCTGCGCCTCGGCGCGGTAGCCGTCCAGGCCGCTGTAGAAGATCAGGGTGAAGCCGAGGATGAACAGCACCACCCACGTCACCAGCGTGGTGGCGATCATGGCCGGACCGGCCATGGCCAGCAGACCACGCTGTCGGGCCCGCCACCGCCGGCTGAGGGCCACGAACACCTCCCAGACGGCCCGCTGCGCAGCCCTGGCCACCGGTCCCTCGATGTCGGCGTGGGCCACGGTGAAGAAGACGTCGAGGGCGACGGCCGAGGCCAGCACC
>JAHWJR010000175.1:1925-4403 GCA_019348335.1 Actinomycetota bacterium | reverse complement strand
GCTCCAGCCGGATGGGTCCCTCGAACAGTGCCCCACCGACCTGAGGCGAAAACGGCTGCGCACGTTGCCGCAGCAGCGCCCGTCGGAGCCGCCGGCTCAGGTGAGGGGAGCGAGCCGGAGCCGACCCGTCCCGGCCGTCACCCGGCCCACCACGGCGGCCTCGTGGCCTGAGGCGCGGAGACGTTCGGCGGCGGCGGCGGCGTCGTCGGGAGCGGCGCCGAACAACAACCCGCCGGAGGTCTGGGCGTCGGCCAGCAGCACGACGGTGACCTCGTCGGCATCGCCCCGGTCGAGGCGCTCGGTCACCCACTCGAGGTTGCGCATGGTCCCGCCCGGTACGCAGCCGCCCTCGGCCAGGTCGCGGGCGCCGGGGAGCAGCGGCACCGCGCCGTGGTCGAGCACCACGTCGACACCGGACTCCTCGGCCATGCGCCCGAGGTGCCCCAGCAGGCCGAAGCCGGTCACGTCGGTGGCCCCGCGGGCGCCGGCGGCGAGGGCGGCAGCGCACGCCTCGGCGTTGCTGCGGGTCATGGAGGCCACCGCGGCGGCCGCCATTTCGTCGTTGGCCAGCCCCCGCTTCACCGCGGTGGCGATGATCCCGACGCCGAGCGGTTTGGTGAGCACCAGGTCGTCGCCGTGGCGCAAGCCGGCGTTGGTGAGCAGCCGGTCGGGATGGACCTCGCCGACCACGGCCAGGCCGAACTTGGGCTCGGGGTCGTCGACCGTGTGCCCGCCCACGGTGACGAACCCGCACTCGACCCCCACCTCGGCGGCGCCGGCCAGCACCTCGCCCAGCACCTCGGTGGGCAGCTCGTCGACGTTCCAGCCCACCAGGTTGAGGGCCAGGATCGGGCGCCCGCCCATGGCGTAGACGTCGGACACGGCGTTGGTGGCGGCGATGCGGCCCCAGTCCCGGGGATCGTCCACCACCGGCGTGATGAAGTCGGCGGTCACCACCAGGGCCCGGTCGTCGTCGAGGCGCCAGACCGCGGCGTCGTCGCCCGTGGCGGAGCCCACGAGCAGGTCGGGGTGGTCGACCGGTGCCAGGCGGCGCAGTACCTGCGCCAGCTCGCCGGGAGCGAGCTTGCAGGCTCAGCCGGCGCCGTGGCTGAACTCGGTCAGCCGGCGGTGGGGTGCGGTGGGAGTCATCGCAGCGACTCTACTGGCGGGGTGATCGGTGCCAGTTGGCGAGTGGAGCACGCGGTGGGGTCGGCGGCGGCCTTCCATGCCCGGCCGCTGCCGGAGCCGGCGGCACGGGTGGTCTCCGTGCTCGAGGTCGACCGCCCCGCCCTCGTGCTGGGCTCGACCCAGCCGGAGACGGACGCCGACGCCGCCGCGGTCGCCGGCGCCGGCGCCGAGCTCGTCCGCCGGCGCAGCGGGGGAGGGGCGGTCCTGCTCGTTCCCGGCCAGGCGCTGTGGGTCGACGTGGTGGTGCCGAGGGACGACCGGTTGTGGGACGACGACGTCCACCGGGCCTCGCACTGGCTGGGTGCGGCCTGGGTCGCCGCCCTGGTCGACCTGGGCGTGGTCGCCGAGGTCCACACCGGCCCGCTGGTGCGCACCCGGTGGTCGCGCCTGGTCTGCTTCGCCGCGCTCGGGCCCGGCGAGGTGCACGCCGGCGGTCGCAAGCTGGTGGGTCTCTCCCAGCGGCGGACCCGCCACGGCGCCCGGTTCCAGTGCCTGGTGCTGCGCCGCTGGGACCCTGAGCCCCTGCTCAGCGTGTTGGCCCTCGACGCCGTCGAGCGCCGGCAGGCCGCCGCCGAGCTGGCCACCGTGGCCACCGGCCTGCAGCACCCCCTGCCCACCCTGCTCGACGCCCTCCTGTCCCACCTTCCGGCTACCTGATCCTCGGCCGTTCTTTGTCGGATTTCCCCCCACTGGGGTGGGTGATCCGACAAGGAACGAGCCGGGGTGGCGCGAAGTGGTGGATCGGGGTGTTGACGGGTAGAGAGTGGAGGCGTAGGGTCCGAAGGGTCAGGCAAAGGGCGAGGACGACGATGGAAAGGCCCAGCAGGTGTTCTTCGGGGAGTTCGACCACTCCCTCGACGCCAAGGGGCGGGTGATCCTTCCCGCCGAGTTCCGTGACCGGCTCGAGGAGGGTGGCTTCATCACCAAGGTCCTCGACGGGTGCCTGGCCATCTACACGACCGAGGAGTTCCAGGAGGTGGCTGCCGGGATGCAGGAGAAGGCGAGGCGGGGGCAGATGGAGCGCAACGTGGTTCGTTCGTTCGCCGCCGGCACCCGCTCGATCAAGCCCGACAAGCAGGGCCGGGTGGCCATTCCCGCCAACCTCCGCGACTTCGCCGGCCTGGAGCGTGACGTCAAGGTCACCGGCTCCATCAACCGCATCGAGATCTGGGACGCCCAGCGCTGGGTCGAGGTCAACCAACAGGGCGAAGCCATGCTCGCCGGCTCCCAGCCGGGCCTCGACGACCTCGGCATCTGACCGCACCGACCGCACCGACCGCACCGACCGCA
>JAHWJR010000175.1:0-1825 GCA_019348335.1 Actinomycetota bacterium | reverse complement strand
GACCGCACCGACCGCACCGACCGCACCGACCGCAGCCATCGCACAGAGAGGAGAGCCGAGACCAGACCGACCGACGGTGGCCACCCAGGCGTCGTCGCTCATGCGCAGCCCTCCGATCGACGAGATGGACAGCCCCTACTCCGCCCGCTGCCATCGACGTCAGTCGGGGACACAACCCGGCGGACCTTCGTCGGTCGGGGGGTTGCGGATGAGCGAGACCGCCTACCACCACCGCCCGGTGCTGCTCCACGAGGTCATCGACCTGTTCGGTCCCGTTCCCCCGGGGACCGTGGTCGATGCCACGGTGGGCGGTGGCGGCCACGCCCGGGCCCTGCTCGAGGCCCACGACCACCTGTCGGTGGTCGGCCTCGACCGGGACCCTCGTGCCGTGGCCGTCGCCGCCGAGCGCCTCTCGGAGTTCCCGGGACGTGCCCGGGTCCGCCACTCCCGGTCCGACCGTCTCGCCACCGCCATGTCCGACCTCGACCTGTTGAGCGCCAGCGGCGTGCTGTTCGACCTGGGCGTGAGCTCGGACCAGCTCGACCGGGCGGAGCGGGGCTTCAGCCACCGCCAGGACGGGCCCCTCGACATGCGCATGGACCCCACCACCGGCCAGAGCGCCGCCGAGCTCATCGACGAGGTGACCGAGCACCAGCTGGCCGACCTCCTGCGGCGCTACGGGGACGAGCGCTACGCCGGCCGCATCGCCCGGGCCATCGTCGCTGCCCGCCCCATCGCCTCCACCGCCCGGCTGGCCGAGGTGGTGCGTGACGCCATCCCCGCCCCGGCCCGCCGGCGGGGACGCCATCCCGCCACCCGCACGTTCCAGGCCCTGCGCATCGCCGTCAACGCCGAGCTGGAGGTGCTGGCCGACTCGCTCGATTCGGCCATCGACGTGCTCGTGCCCGGGGGCCGTTGCGTGGTCCTCTCCTACCACTCGGGCGAGGACCGCATCGTCAAGTCCCGCTTCCGGGCGGCAGCCACCGGCGGGTGCACGTGCCCGCCCGGCCTTCCCTGCGCCTGCGGCGCGGTGCCCACGGTCACCCTGGTCCGCCGGGGAGGGACCACGCCCTCAGCCGCCGAGGTCGAGGCCAACCCGCGGGCGGCGAGCGCCCGGCTGCGGGCGGTCGAGAAGCTGCCGGCGCCGTCCTCCACCGACCCCGAGCGAGGTGAGCCATGAGCCCTGTTCCCGTCCGAGCGCGTGTCCCCGCCCTCGCCGCGCCGCCGCTTCGTGCCCCCCACCCCGGCGCCCGGCGCCCCACCGCTCCCTCGGCCCGGCCACCGCTGCGCCTGGTCGACAACGCCCGGCTGCGGCTCGCCGTGCGCCAGCGCCGGTCCCGGCGACTGCTGGTGGTCGCCGCCGTGCTCGTCGGCGCCTCCCTCCTGGCGCTGGCCGCCTCCCACGCCATGATGGTCTCGACCCAGGTCCGCCTCGACGACCTCGACCAGCGGGTCGTCGAAGCCCAGGCCCGCCACCAGGCCCTGCGCCTCGAGGTGGCCACGCTGGAGGCACCCGACCGGGTGGTGTCGGTGGCCCAGGAGCGCCTCGGCATGGCCCCGCCGGACACCGTCACCTATCTGCAGGCCGCCGCGCCGGCCGAGTCGACGCCCGAGGCGGCACCGGGCGTCGCCTCGGCGGAGGAGGAGGCGGAGCCGGGTACCCAACCGTCCTGGGGGGCCATCAAGCCCTACCTGGGCTCGGCGCGTTGAGCCGGTCGGCGAGGCCGGCGCCTCCCGCCCGCCGCGCCCGCCCGCCCGCCGCCCGCTCCGCCGCCACTGACCGTCGCCGGGCCTCGGTCGCCGCTCGGGCCACGACGCCCAAGGC
>JAHWJR010000174.1:2215-4431 GCA_019348335.1 Actinomycetota bacterium | reverse complement strand
GCCCAGCCCCGCGTGTCGGAACCCGTCCGGCACGGTCCCGATGGTCGCAAAGCCGAGTGACCGCCAGAGCTCGATGGCGGCGGCGTTGGTGGCGACCACGGCGTTGAACTGCATGGCCCGGTAGCCCGATGCCCGGGCCCGCTCGAGCACGTGCTCGGCAAGGCACCGGCCCACGCCGCGCCCACGAGCCTCGGCATGGACCATGAAGCTGGCGTTGGCGACGTGGTCGCCCAATCCGGGTTGGTTGGGCTTGAGCACGGCGGTGGCCCGGATGTCGCCGCCGACCTCCAGCACGAACACCTCGGCGGGAGGAGGCAGCATCCACAACCTCCGCGCCTGGTCGTACGAAGTTTCGGGAGGCCACACGTAGGTGTCCCCGCCGGCGACCACGGCGTGCCAGATCGGCCACAGCGCCGGCCAGTCGCCGTGCACAGCGGCACGCACGTTCACGACCCCCGTCTACCACGTCCGGCTCTCGCGACCGGCGCCTCGACCTCCGTCGACGGTCCCCCATCCGCGCGTCAACGCTCAGACGCCGCTATGGTGAAGCGGCTGGCGTCCCGCCGTCTTGGCGGTGGAGAGGGTCTGTTCCGAGGCCTCTCCGAGATGCCGGAACCGGATACCTCCTGGGTCGCGTGGACGGCAGGGGATCGGCGCGGGAGCGCCGGAAGACATGGACGAAGCCACACGAGCTTTCGAGAACGTTGTGTGGGCGGCAGCCGAGGGCACCGCCACCGACGAAGACCGAGCCGTGCTCGAGGCCGACCCGGCCGCCTGGCGGCGCACGCTGGAGCGGCTGCTGCACGACACCGACGAGCACCTGGACGCCGTCCGTCATCTTCGGGGACCGGAGCGGGACCAGGTGGTGGCCGACTTCGAGGCCGAGTTGGGGCGGCTGGAAGCGGCCTACGAGCTGCTCACCCGAGCGTCCGACCCCACCGCCGTGGTGCTGGAGGGCCAGCCCGCCGGAGAGGTTCGCCTGCAGGCATCGTGGTCGAGCGGCCAGGTGGTGGTGTGGGCGGGGGGGCCCGAAGCGTCGCCAGCCAGCAACGACGACCTGGCCGACCGGCTCCAGGCCATCGGTGGCCCGGCGCTCGGCTGGAGCCAGCACCGTGCCGTGCCCCTGCCCTCGGGCGCCCGGGCGGCGGCGCTGTCGATCCCGGTGGAGGAGGCGCTGGGGTGGCTGGTGGCGGTGGGCGGTGGCCTGGGCCGCGAGGGCGTCGGGACCAGCGTCACCTGGTTGGGTCAGGTGGCAGTGAGGGCCGTGCGACTGGTGGCGCGTGGCAGTGCCGTGCCGACGCTGCGGGGCGCCAAGCGCCAGGCGAGCAAGACCATGGACCTGGCGGTGCAGTGGGTGCCGGCGCTGGTCGACGAAACCGAGCTGAAGACGCTGGCCACGGCCATGCCGGGGCCGGTCAGCGCCATCGACGGCGCCGATGCCCGCAGCGTGACCCTCGACGTCCTCGGCGCCGTGGTGCATGCCGTCATCAAGAACGCAGCCGGGCGCATCGAGCTCCCTGCGCCGCCACCCACCACGCGCACCTCCTCCGCCGTCGCCGAGGCCGTGGTCACCCGTCTCGACGGGTCGTCGTTCGAGGCGCCCGTCGCCGCCGGCGCCGAGGTGTCCAAGCGGCTCGATCGCTGGGCACGACCGGTGATCAAGCCGCTCGGCACCCGCCTGGTCGTGCAGCTCGACCCGCCGGACTCGGGCGACGCCTGGTTCCTGTCGGTCCTCGGGCCCGGCGCCGAGGGAGGGTTCCTGCCCATCGAGGTGGCGTTGGGCGACAGCGCCGCCACCAAGCCCCTCGCCGACGAGCTGGCCCGGCTGGAACGCCTCCTGCCGGCGCTGCACCGGCCCGGTGGCCTGCGCCGGGGGCAGGTGTACCTCAGCCAGGCCGAGGCGTGGGAGCTCATGACCGTCACCGGTGCGTCGCTGGAGGCCGCCGGCTTCGAGGTTCGCGTCCCTGCCCTGTCACGGCGCAAGCCCAGCCCGGCACTGCGACTGTTCACCGAGCCGGTCGGCGACACGGTCGTGGGCGCCCACCAGCTGAGCGACGTGCGGTGGTCGGCGGTGTTCGACGACGTCGAGCTGACCGCCGCCGACATCGCCCGGCTGGCCGCCGAGGCCCGCCCGCTGGTGCGCTCCCGCGGCCGATGGGTCGAGCTCGACCAGGCCGACCTCAAGGAAGCGGCGGCCGCTCTGGCCGAACGGGCCA
>JAHWJR010000174.1:0-2115 GCA_019348335.1 Actinomycetota bacterium | reverse complement strand
GAGCTCGACCAGGCCGACCTCAAGGAAGCGGCGGCCGCTCTGGCCGAACGGGCCACCAAGACCCGCCTCACCGGCGCCGAGGTGCTCCGTCACGCCGTGGGGCTGGAGGCCTCCCCTCTCGGCGGCGGGCTCACCGTCGACGGCAGTGGCTGGGCGGCCGACCTGCTCGACCGCGCCCGGGCCGTTCGCACCGAGCCGGTGACCTCGCCGGAGGGCTTCACCGGCCAGCTCCGCGGCTATCAGGCCGAGGCGCTGGCCTGGCTGGGGTTCCTCGACGCCGTCGAGCTGGGCGGGTGCCTGGCGCTCGACATGGGACTGGGCAAGACGCCGACCGTGCTGGCCCAGGTCGCCCGCAGCACCGGGAACGGGCCGGCGCTGGTCGTGGCCCCACCAGCCGTGGTCGGCAACTGGGCGGCCGAGGCGGCCCGGTTCACGCCTGGCCTGCAGGTGGTGGTCCACCACGGGTCGGCGCGCGCGTCGGCCGACGAGCTGGAGGCCGAGGTCGAGGGAGCCGACTTGGTCATCACCACCTACGGCACCGCGGTCCGCGACGTCGAGGCGCTGTCCGAGCGGACCTGGGACCGGGTCGTGCTCGACGAGGCTCAGGCCATCAAGAACTCGGCCAGCGAGACGGCGCAGCAGCTGCGGCGCATCCCCGCCCGCAACCGCTTGGCGCTCACCGGCACGCCGGTCGAGAACGGCCTCGGCGACCTGTGGTCCATCCTCGACTTCACCAACCCCGGCCTGGTGGGATCGAGGCCGGCGTTCGTGGCACAGCTTTCGGGCGACGGCGAGTCGGCGCTGCGCGCCCTCAACGGGATCCTCGTGTTCCGTCGCACCAAGAGCGAGCCGGTCGTGGCCGCCGAGCTCCCCGACCGGATCGACGAGCTCGACCGTTGCACCATGACCCCGGAGCAGATCGGCCTCTACCAGGCTGTGCTCGACGGCCTCGTCGGCGGCGGCGCCGCCGCCGCCAGCGAACCCAAGCAGGGAGCCATCCTGGCTGCCATCACCGC
This sequence comes from Actinomycetota bacterium, assembly GCA_019348335.1. Taxonomy (GTDB): domain Bacteria; phylum Actinomycetota; class Acidimicrobiia; order Acidimicrobiales; family CADCSY01; genus JAHWJR01. The sequence continues at coordinate 1,099 of JAHWJR010000174.1, read as the reverse complement.
GCTCAAGCAGATCTGCAACCACCCTGCCGCCTACCAGGACGACGGGCGACCCCTCGCCGGCCGCTCCGGCAAGCTCACCCGCCTGGAGGAGATCGTCGACTCGGTCTTCGCCGCCGGCGAGCGGGTGCTCGTGTTCACCCACTTCGCCGAGTGGGGCAAGCGCCTGGCCGACCACCTCACCGAGGTCACCAGCATCCCGATCGCCTGCTACCACGGAGGGCTGGCCCGGGGGGCCCGGGACCGCCTCGTCCAGGAGTTCCAGAACACCGAGGGGCCCGGGGCCCTGGTGCTGTCGCTGAAGGCCGGCGGCACCGGGCTGAACCTCACCGCCGCCAGCCACGTCGTGCTCTACGACCGCTGGTGGAACCCCGCGGTCGAGGACCAGGCCCGCGACCGGGCCTGGCGCATCGGCCAGACGCGGACCGTCGTGTCCCATCGCCTGGTGTGCCCCGGCACCGTCGACGAGCGGGTCGAGGAGGTCGTGGCGGGCAAGCGCCACATCGCCGACCTCGTGCTTCCGGCGTCGAGCTCGTTGTCCGACCTCGACGCCGAGCAGCTTCGCACCGCCCTCGGGCTGCGCCCGGACACCTTGCTCGCGGAGCCGGGCGCATGAGCCCCGCCCGGCGCCCCTCGTCCCGGCGCCGCCGGCCGAAGAAGGGCGCACCCAACGCCGCCGAGTTCTGGCGCCCGGTCCCCCAGCTCCCCGACCCCGAGCCCATCGCCCGCGCCGACGACCCCACGGCGCTGCTGCGATCGCTCGGTGACCCGCCCCTGCAGGGCCAGGGTGCGGTGTCCGAGCACTACCTGGCGGCGGTGGTGGAGCGGTCGGCCGACGTGGCCACAGCCCTCGCCGCGGCCGCCGGCCTCTTGGCGGCGCACGACGAGGGCGAGGACTAGAGAGGCGAGGGGCCTGCCCTCAGATCCACCGGTAAGCGCTGGTGACGTTGCCGAAGGAGTGGCCGGTGATCGGCCACCACGGCATGTTCGGCCGGGTGGCGTCCCGCTCCGCCTGGTCGCGCTGGCCCTTGGGCAGCGGTTCGGTGATGGCCCGGAACGGGGTCCGTGCCGTGAGACCGTCCTGGAACACCGATTCGTGCAG
>JAHWJR010000173.1 GCA_019348335.1 Actinomycetota bacterium | reverse complement strand
CGTGCGGCTCTCGCTCCGCCTTCAGGAAGGCGACCTCCTCGGCGAGGATCTCGGTGCGGGCCTCCAGCCGGGAGACGTGCAGGGTGAGGTTCATGCACACGAAGAGCAGGAAGAGAAGCGCCAGAGTGAACAGCAGGCTGGGGCCGTAGGAAACGCCCACCGCCCGGGCGATGGCGTCGAAGGCGGGTCTCGCCAAGCTGAGCGCGACACCCGCCAAGCCGACCCCGATCCAGAGCAGGGCGAAGCTCTCTCGCAACTTTCGCCGGCGGACGAACTCGACCACCACGGCCACGTTGACCAGGGCGAGGACGACGACGAACAGCTCGAGTCTCGACATCGCTAGAAGCCACCTCCCTTCGACATCGGGCGGCGGATGTCATGCAACAGGATCACCAGGGTGAGGCGCAGAAAGCTCACCGTACTCAGGGCCGGCCCCGAGGACGGTCGGCCGCCCTGACGGGCGCTCATGTGCACCGGCTCCTCCACCACCCGAAAGCCCCAGTCGCCCGCCATCAGCAGCACCTCCACGGTGTCGGAGAGGTACATGCTCGGGTAGACGGGCGCCAAGCGGGCGACGGCGCGCTTGCCGAACGCCCGGTACCCGCTGGTGGTGTCGGTCAACGGCGTGCCGAGCCGGGAGCTCACCACCTTGGACAGCACCCGCATGCCGAGCCGGCGCAGCCCCCTGACCCGGTAGCCGCGTGCGAACCGGGACCCGACGACGATGTCGGCGCCGTCGTCCTGCAACCGCTCGACGAGGTGGCGCCCGTCGGAGGGCTCGTGCTGGCCGTCGGCGTCGAGCTGCAGCACCGCCGTGTACCCGTGCTCGCTGGCGTACCGCAGGCCGCTGCGGACGGCCGCCCCCACGCCCAGGTTGAACGGGTGGCTGATCACCGCCGCCCCCGCCGCCCGTGCCACCGCCACGGTGGCGTCCACCGACCCGTCGTCGATCACCAGGACGTGACCGCCGATGTGGTCCCGAGCACCCCGGACGACGTCACCGACCGTCGCCTCTTCGTCCAGGGCGGGAATCACGACGAGGAGCTCGGGCAGGACGGCCTCCTTGCCGGCTGAGAGACGAGTCAACGGTAGCCTCCGCCGTCCGAGGGCTTGGTGACGATCATGGTGGTGGGTGGGGTGCGATGTCCCTCGTGAGCGCGGTGATCGTGGCCTACGGGGCCGAACCTTGGCTCGAGCGCTCGGTGCGGGCTGCACTCGGGTCCGAGGGCGTCGACGTCGAGGTGGTCCTGGTCGACAACGGCTGCACCGACGGCGCCGTCGATGCCGTGGCGCCGCTTCCCGGCGTCACCGCCGTGCGGCCGGGATCCAACCTCGGCTTCGCCGGGGGCTGCCACGCCGGCGTGCTGGCCAGCCGGGGGGACGTGGTCGCCTTCGTGAACCCCGACGCCGTGGTGGCGCCCGACGCTCTGGACCGCCTGGCCGCCGTCGCCGCGGAGCCCGAGGTTGCCATCGCCACCGCCGGCGTCCGCCTGGCGGACCGGCCCGAGGCCATGAACTCCGCCGGCAACGACGTGCACTTCCTGGGCGTGAGCTGGTCGGGCGGCTTCGGCGAACCAGCTACCGAGCATGCCGTTCGGCGCCGGGTGTGCGCCGCCAGCGGTGCAGGAATGGTCATGCGGCGTGCGGTATGGGACGACCTGGGCGGCATGGAGATCGAGATGTTCGCCTACTACGAGGATGCCGACCTGAGCCTGCGGTGCTGGCAGCAGGGCCTGGCGGTGGTCTACGTGCCCGAGGCCGTGGTGGTGCACCGCTACGAGTTCTCTCGCAACCCCCGCAAGCTCTTCCTCGCCGAGCGCAACCGCCTGTGCATGGTCCTCACCCTGTACGAGGCCCGCACGCTGTGGCTGCTGAGCCCCGCTTTGATCGGCCTCGAGGTGGCGGTGGTGGCCCTGGCCGTGTCCCAGGGCTGGTCGAAGCAGAAGCTCGCGAGCTGGGCATGGCTCGTTCGCCGTCGTCGCTGGCTACGGAAGCGACGGATGACGGTGCAGGCCGCTCGCCGGGTCAGCGACCGTGCGCTCGCTGACCGGTTCGCCACCAGTCTGTCCCCGGGCAACCTGGCCCTCCCGGCGTGGTTGGCGCCCCTCGACCGCCTCTTGGCCCGTTACTGGCGGCTCGTGCGTCGCTGCCTGTGACGGGTCCCGGGGGGCATCACCCGGGCGAGGAGGCAGGCGCCGCGGCCTGTGCGCCCCGTAGGGATGCCGCCAGGAAGACGACCATGCATGCGGCGGCGACGGCGCAGCCGGCGACCAGACCGAGCTCCGTGCGCAACAGCAGGTCATCGCCGAGGGCGGTCACCACGGCGAAGGTGATCGTGCCCGCCAACCACGCCGTGGCCATTCGTGCCGGAGACGACAGGGCGATGAGCGCCTGGGACAGGGCCATGGCCACCATGTAGGCGGCGCTGGCCGCCGCCAGCAGGACCAGATCGACCCGTCCCAGGGCCAGCTCTGCTCCGAAGAACAGCGCCACCACCCACGGCCCGATGGCGAAGGCCCCCACGGTTCCCACGGCGCCGGCGCCGGCGACCACGGCGAGCAGGCGCCGCAGCCCGCGGCGGAAGTCGTCGAGGCGACCGTTCGCCACCGTCGCGGCGAGGGCCGGGAGGAGTGCGGCCTGCACCGCGGCGAAGAGGAACAGCGGTACCCGGGCCACGATGAGCGCGGCCAGGAACCTCCCGGCCTCGGCCGTCTCCGCCTCGGTGGCCAGCAGCTTGACCGCCACCGGACCGGCGTTGACGAGGACCTGGGCCAGGACCGAACCCGCCAGCAGCCAGCCCAGCACGCTGGACAACTCCGTCCACGGGGCGTCCGGGCCGGGACGGGCAAGGTCGTGCTGTCCTCGAAGAGCGAGGGCGACGGCGCCGAAGGGAGCCAGTCCGAGCACGAGCCCGTACGGACCGGCACCGCTGACGCCGGCGACCGCCAGGGCCAGGCAGGCCCCCAGCCGGAGGAGGCCCTCGCCCGCCAGCGACGTCGAGTACGCCTTGAACCGGCCGTTGCCGGAGAGCGCGCCGCGCGTCAGGTGGACGGCGAAGTAGCCACCCAGCGAGAGCAGGAACCCGACGAACAGTGCCACGTCGCCGTCCAGTAGGCGATCGAGCAGCGGCCCGTTGAAGATCATCGCCGTCACCACGAGCAGGGCGACGAAGCCTGCCCCCAGCATCGCTGCCCGCCGGAGCGCCGGACCTCCGCCGAGCCCCCGAGCCCGCCGGCTGGCGACGGCCCGTGCCGCCTCCTGCTCGAGCGGCAGGAAGAAGCCGGGGCCGACGAGGAGGGCGAGCGCCCACAGCACCGAGAGCCGGGCGTACTCGATGGTGTCGACGGCACGGGCGGCCACCGCCAGGAAGCCGTAGGCGCTGGCGCCGGCGATCAGGAGCCCGGCGCCGACCGCCAGGGTTCCGGGCGGGAGGGGGTTGCTCTTGAGGGTGCGGTGGAGCAGCGGACGGATGCGCACGACGCCGGCGGTCAGCGTCCGTGGGACGCCCACGAGCGGCAGCTTGTCACTGGGGTCAGCCGTCCCGGAGCTGGCCGACCAGTCGGTCGAGCGGCTCCCGATGGTGAGGCAGCAGCGTCACCCCGCTCAGGCGCAGGGCGGCGTTGTCGAGCACGGAGTTGGCCGGTCGGGGGGCGGGGCGGGGAGGTGCCAGGTCGGCGGTGGAGATGGGGCTGACCCGTCCCGGGTCGAGCCCGGCCGAGGCCAACACCTCCTGGGCGAACTCGAACCAGCTCACCGGGCCCTGGTTGGTCACGTGGAACACGCCCGGCCGCCGGTCGACCACCAGCTCCACCATCTTGGCCGCCAAGTCGGCGGCGAACGTGGGGCAGCCGCGCTGGTCGTCGACGAAGGTCAGCTCGTCGCGTTCGCCGGCCAGGCGCAGGATGGTCTTGACCATGTTGGCCCCGTGCCATCCGCACACCCATGACGTGCGCACCAGGGTCGCCTCGGGACCGAGCTCGAGCTCGCCGCCCAGCTTCGAGCGCCCGTACACCGACTGGGGGTTGGGCGGGTCCCACTCCAGGTAAGGGGCGGCCTTGGTCCCGTCGAAGACGTAGTCGGTCGAGACGTGGCAGAGGTGGGCACCGAAGCGCCGTGACGCCTCGGCGACATGGCGCACGGCCAGGGCGTTGACCCGGAAGGCCAGATCGGGATCGGTCTCGCAGGCGTCCACCGCGGTCCAGGCGGCGGCGTGGATGACGGCGTCGGGACGGAGGCCGGCGACGGCTTGGAGCACGGCCCCGCGGTCGGTGACGTCGAGAGTTGCCTGATCGGTGCCCACGACGTCGTGGCCGCCGCCGTGCAGCAAGGCGAGAAGCTCCCGGCCCAGCTGACCGTCGGCCCCGGTGACGAGGACCTTCATCAACCGGCCTGCTTCAGTGGCTCCCACCACCACCGGTTGTCGCGGTACCAGGCCACCG
>JAHWJR010000172.1 GCA_019348335.1 Actinomycetota bacterium | reverse complement strand
GCCCGGCCCAGGGTGGCGGCGTCGGGACGCTCAGCCGGATCGGGGTTCCCCGCCCGCTCCAGGACCGGCTTCAGCGGGCCGAGGGCATCGGGCACCGGGACGGGGCTGTCGACCCGTCCGGCAAGGGTGGCGATGGTGGACTCGCCGACCAGGGGCACGGTGCCGGTGACGGCCTCGATGAGCACCAGGCCGAGGGCGTAGACGTCGGCCTTGCCGTCGACCCGGCGCCCGGAGGCCTGCTCGGGCGCGGCGTACTTCACCGTGCCGAGGAGGCTGTCGCTCGGCTCGGTCCACGCCGCCTCGGACAGGGCCCGGGCCAGGCCGAAGTCGGCGATGCGCAGCCGGCCGTCGTCCCCGAACAACAGGTTCGCCGGCTTGATGTCGCGGTGGACGAAGCCCCGGCTGTGGGCGAAGTCCAGGGCGCGGGCGGTGTCGAGGCCCACCATCAGCGCCTGGGAGGGGCTCAGGCGCCGCCCCTGGTCCAACATGCCCCGCAGGCTGCCGCCCCCGAGGAACTCGAGCACCAGGTAGGGCCCGTCCGCCTCCCCCCAGTCGTAGACAGCCATGAGGTTGGGATGGCTGAGGGCGGCGGCGGCCCGGGCCTCGGCCTGGAACCGGCTCAGGAAGGCCTCGTCGTCGGCCAGCGCCGGATGGAGGACCTTGACCGCCACCCGCCGGCGGAGGGTCACGTCGTCGGCCAGGTACACCTCGGCCGAGGAGCCCGAGCCGATCGGCGCCGTCAGGCGGTACCGGCTACCGAGCACGCGGCCGACCTGCTCCGTCATCCGTGACGTGGCCACCTCCCGAGGGTAACCCGCCAGTCCGCGCCAGACGGGGACGCCCCCGGGCGGGCACGCCGAGGCGGGACCAACCGGCGGTGGGCATCCCCCCGATGCGTCGGGCAGGATGCGATGGTGGATCCTGCCGTCGTCGACGAGCTCGAGCGCTTCATCGCCGCCGAGGGGCTGTGGCGCTCCGACGACCTCGCCGCCCTGGTGACGCGTCTCAATGGTGAGACTGACGAGCTGTGCCGGGCGCTGGCCACCGATCTCTCGCCGTTGCTCGCCCGCACGCTCCGGGGCCCCGTCTCCGTGCGCCTGGCCGCCGACATCGAGGCGGTCGTCTATCCCCGCCTGTGGAAGCTGATGGAGGCGGTCCGAGACGGCCTGCCGGTTGCCGAGCAACGCACGCGCCTGGCCGTGCTCGGTGGGCGCCTGGCCCCTCTGGTGAGCGACGACCGACCGTGATGCGGCGACGGATCGCCCTCACCGCCTTGCTGGCGCTGGCTCTGTTCGGGTTCGTCTACGCCTTCACCCTCGGCGGTGACAAGGACGCCGGCCCGGGCGACGCCGCCGTCGAGAACCTCGTGCCCGGGCCCGGCTCCCAGACCGTCCGCCAGGCCGAGATCGGCGTCGACCTCGTGCCCGAGTGGACGGCGCTGCTCGTCGTCAACGGCATCGAGATCCCGGAGGACCAGCTCCGCCGGGTCGACGCCCAGAACCAGGTCTTCTTCACCCCGGGGCCGGGCAAGGAGATCGAGCAACTCGATGCCGGCATGGTGCAGGTCACCGCCCTCATCTGGCGGCCCGTGGCCGGGGAGACGAGGCAGGACGCCCAGGCGGTGCGCTGGACGTTCCGGGTGGTCTGATCAGCCCGCTGTCGGCTCGGGGGGCGCTGGGATCTCGCCGGTTTCCAGCAGGCGCTCGAAGCCGGCCTCGTCGAGCACCGGGATGCCCAGCTCGGTCGCCCGGTTGAGCTTGGCCTGGCCCGGCTCGGCGCCGGCCACCACCGCCGCCGTGCGGCTGGAGACGCTGCCCGGCGACCGGCCGCCCCGGGCCAGGATGGCGTCCTCGGCCTGCTCGCGGCTGTAGCGCTCGAGCGTGCCGGTCACCACCACCGAGCGACCGGCCAGCACCTGGGGCAGGGTCGGGACCTCGACCCGGCCGAAGTCGACGCCGGCGACCCGCAGCTTCTCCACCACCTCCCGGTTGCGCTCCAGGGCGAAGAACCCGGCCACGCTGGCGGCGATCACCGGGCCCACCCCCTCGGTGGCGGCCAGCTCCTCCTCGGAGGCGGCGACGATGCGGTCGAGGGTGCCGAAGGCCCGGGCCAGCACGGCGGCGCCGGCGGCCCCGAGGTGGCGGATGTTGAGCCCGAACAACAGGTTGGCCAGCGGCCGGGACCTCGACGCGTCGATGGCCTCCAGCAGCTTGCGGGCCGACACGTCGGCGAAGCCGTCGAGGGTGCGCAGGTCGTCGAGGGTCAGGCGGTACAGGTCGCCGGGGTCGGCCACCAGGCCCCGGTCGAGCAGCAGCACGGCCGTGCGCTCCCCCAGGCCCTCGATGTCCATCGCTCCCCGGGAGGCGAAGTGCTCGATGCGCGCCCGGCGCTGCGACGGGCAGTCGACGTTGACGCAGAACGTGTCGCTCTCGCTCTCGAGCCGGCGCAGGGGCTCGCCGCAGCGGGGGCAGGAGGTGGGGAACGCCCACGGGGCCAGCCCGGGCGGGCGCTCGCCCAGCACCGGCTTGACCACCTCGGGGATGACGTCGCCGGCCTTGCGCACGATGACGGTGTCGCCCGGGCGCACGTCCTTGGCCCGGACCTGGTCCTCGTTGTGCAGCGTGGCCTGCTGCACGGTCGAGCCGCCGACGAACACCGGCTCGAGCTGGGCGAAGGGCGTGGCCTTTCCCGTGCGGCCGATGGACACCATGATGTCGCGCAGCTTGGTGGTGCGCTCCTCGGGAGGGAACTTGTAGGCGATGGCCCACCGGGGCGCCTTCGAGGTCGAGCCCAGCTCGTCGCGAAGGGCCAGGTCGTCGACCTTGACCACCACCCCGTCGATCTCGTAGTCGAGGTCGTGGCGGTGCTCGAGCCAGTGGCGGCACCGCTCGTGCACCTCGTCGAGGGTCCCCACGGTGCGGATCTCGGGGTTGACCGGCAGGCCCAGTGACGCCAGCAGCTCGAGCGTCTCGGTGTGGGTGCGCAGCGGCGGCCCGCCCTCGACGGCGCCGAGTTGGTAGACGAACAGCGACAGCTCCCGGCTGGCGGTGACGGCCGGGTCCTTCTGGCGCAGGGAGCCGGCCGCCGAGTTGCGGGGGTTGGCGAAGGTGCGCCCGCCCGACTCCGCCTGCCGGCGGTTGAGCTCGTCGAAGGCCGACACGGGCATGTACACCTCACCACGGACCTCGAGCAGCTCGGGGACGTCCCCCTCGAGCCGGTCGGGCACGGCGGCGATGGTGCGCACGTTCTCGGTGACGTCCTCGCCCACCCGGCCGTTGCCCCGGGTGGCGGCTCTCGTGTAGCGGCCCTGCTCGTAGCGCAACGACATGGCCACGCCGTCGATCTTGAGCTCGCACACGAACGACGACGCCTCGCGCACCCGGCGGGTGAGGCGGTCGCCCCACGCCTGGAGCTCCTCGAAGCTCACCGCGTTCTCCAGCGACATCATGGGCACGAGGTGCTCGACCGGGGCGAACTGGGCCGACACCGTGCCCGAGACCCGCCGGGTCGGCGAGTCGGCGGTGGCGAGCTCGGGGTGGTCCTGCTCGAGGGCGTGCAGGCGACGCACCAGTGCGTCGTACTCGGCGTCGGAGACCTCCGGGTCGTCGAGCTCGTAGTAGCGGCGGTCGTGGTGGTCGATCTCGGCCCGCAGGCGAGCGGCGAGCTCCGCCGGGTCGGCGTCCTCGTCGAGGTGGTCCGGCGGCACGCGCCGCAGCGTACCGGCGGGGTGTGTCAGCCCCCCGGGCACCGAAGCGGGCGACGACCGGTTGCCGGTGGCCCGGCGGTAGGTGCCAGGCTTCCGAGGTGAAGCTGAGCGCCGGCGCCCTGCTGCCGTGGGCCGTGCGGGCGGCGTGGCTGCTCCTGCCCTTCGTCGCCGGGCCCGCCCTGGCCGGCGCCCTGGACGGACGCTCGGTACCCGTGCGTGGCGTGGCCTCGGCCGGGCTGTGGCTGGGCTGGGCCGTCGTGGTGGTGGGCGTGCTGGTCCCCCATCCGATCAGCCTCACCGCCCTGCGGGTGGCGGCCCCCGCCGCCCTGGCCGCCTGCGCCGCCGCTGCCCTGAGCGGTGAGGCCACGGGCGCCGTTCCCGCCCTGGCCGCCTGCGCGGTGATGGTGGCCCTGGCCTTCGCCGCCGAGACCGGGACGTGGATGGTCAACGGCGCCGCCTACGGCGAGGAGCGCCGCTTCCTGCTGCGCCCGCCGCGGGCCTTGTTGATCCTGCCCATCCCGCTGGCCTGGCTGGTGCTCGTGGCCGCGGCTGCCGGGCCGCCGCTGCTGCTCGCCGCCGGCCGCTGGGTCGCCGGGGGCCTGGCCCTGCTCGCCGGGGTGCCCCTGGCCCTGGTGCTGGCCCGGGCGCTGCACTCCCTCACCCAGCGCTGGGCCGTCCTCGTGCCCGCCGGCCTGGTGGTCAGGGACCATCTCGCCCTCGTCGACCCCGTGCTCCTGCGCCGCA
>JAHWJR010000171.1 GCA_019348335.1 Actinomycetota bacterium | reverse complement strand
GCCGGCGGCACCAGCCGGTCGGTGACCACCACCCGGTGGGGACCGTCGCCCGCCACCAGCCCGGCCGGCAGCGGCCAGCCGCTCGGGTTGTCGACCGCCGGCGCCCGCCCGTCGAGGGCGGCGGTGGTGACGCCGGCCACGTCGCCCTCGGCCACCCAGCCGGGCAGGTCGTCCAGCGCAGGCAGGCCCACGGCATCGGTGGCGGTGGTGACCACCGGCTCGGCGCCGAGGACCCCGGCCACCTGGCGGGCCAGGCGGTTGGCGCCGCCGGCGTGGCCGCCGCACAGGGCCACGGCGAAGCGACCGGCCTCGTCGACGCACACCACCGCCGGGTCGGTGCGCTTGTCGGCCAGCAGCGGGGCCACGATGCGCACGGCGGCGCCGGTGGCCAGGAACAGCACGAACCCGTCGACGCTGCCCCACCGCCGGCGCACGACCTCGCCCGCCGGCCCGGGCGCGTGCTCCCACGGCAGGCGGGCGGCCAGCGCCGCGCCCCGCTCGGTCACCGACACGCTGAGGACGCTCGGCACGCCCGGCACGTTGAGCGCGCTCACCCGTCCGCCCCCGGGCCCCACGCCACGAACACCGGGTTCTCCGCCTGCAGCCGGGTGGTGCCGCCCACGGGAACGCCGCGGTGCACCGAGACCTGCACCAGGTTGCCGAGCCGGTCGGCGCCGGCAGCCGCCCGGTCGACCGCCGCGAAGGTGGCCACCACCCGGCCGCCCGGCCGCAGGCGGGCCAGCACGGCGTCGAGCACGGCCAGGCCGCCGCCGCCCACGAAGACCCGGTCGGGATCGGCGAGCCCGTCCAGGGCGTCGGGGACCTCGCCCTCCATCACCTCGACGGCCACCCCGTGGCGCTCGGCGTTGGCCCGGATGCGCCCGGCGTCGTCGGCCCGGCGCTCCACCGCCACCACCCGCAGCCCGGGCGCCAGGGCGGCGGCCTCGACGGCCACACTGCCGCTGCCGGCGCCCACGTCCCACAGCACGCCGGAGGCGGGGAGGGCCAGCTTGCCCAGCGCCACCGCCCGCACCTCGCCCTTGGTCACCATCCCGCCCCGGGAGGCGAAGGCAGCCTCGGGGCGGCCCCACGCCAGCACCGGCGCCGGCGCCACCGCCGCCGCACGCTCGACCAGCACCACCACCGAGCGCTGCTCCCACGTCCCCGCCGCCAGGCCCTCCAGGTCGGTCTCGTCGACCCGCTCGCCGGGCTCGCCCAGCCGGGCGCACACCGCCACCCGCCGGGGTGCCGCCCCCTGTGCGAGCAGGGCCCGCCCCAGCGCCTCGGGCGGCGAGTCGGGCGAGACCAGCACCGCCACCTTGGCGGCGCCAGCCGCCACCGCCGCCGCCTCGGCCAGCGGCCGGCCGTGAGCCGAGACCACGGTGGCGTCGTCCCACGGGAGGCCCAGGCGGGCAAAGGCCAGGGCCACCGACGAGGGGGCCGGGTGGACCTCCAGCCGCTCGGGCCGCAGGCGCTCGGCCAGCGCCCGCACCACGCCGAAGAAGCCGGGGTCGCCCGAGGCCAGCACGCACACCCGCCCGGGCTCGGCCTCCACCGCGTCGAGCACCGGCCCGAGACCCCCCTCGATGGCCAGCGTGCGGGCAGCCAGGGGCCGGCAGGCGTCGAGCTGGTGACGGCCGCCGACGACCAGGTCGGCGCCCTCGAGGGCACGCCCCGCCGCCTTGCCCACCGGCTCCCCGCCGAGGAGCCCCACCACCGCCACGCTGGCCGCCATCGGCGTCAACCCGCCCGTCCGCAGCCGGCGGTGGCGACCACCCGCTCGCCGTCGAAGTCGACCATGGTCACCGAGACGTCGAGAGCGCCGCCGGCGTGGTCGGCGCAGGCCCGGGCCGCCCGCCGGCACAGCTCGACCAGGGGGCCGGTCACGCCGGCGGCGTCGCACACCTCGAAGAAGTGGCGGGCGGTGGCCGTCTCGGTGGCCGCCGCCACCACCGGCGCCGGCGCCCCCGCCTGGCGGGCCGCCTCGGCCAGCAGGTCGCCGTCGACCCGCGACCGGTGGAAGTGGGTCATCATCACGCCGGCGGCGAGCTTGGCGATCTTGCCCACCATCCCCACGAAGGCGACCCGGCGGACGCCGCGGGCGGCGGCCCGGCGCAGGGCGATGCCGGTGAAGTCGCCCACCTCGACCAGGCACACCTCGGGCAGCTCGGGGTGGAGGCGGCGGGCGGCTGCCTCGGAGCGGCTCCCGGTGGCCAGGGCCAGGGCATCGGCCCCGTTGGCCGCGGCCACGTCGATCTGCTGCACCACCGACGCACGGTAGGACGCCGTGGAGAAGGGCCGCACCACGCCGGTGGTGCCGAGGATGGAGATGCCGCCGAGGATGCCGAGGCGGGCGTTGGTGGTCTTGCCGGCCATGGCCTCGCCGCCGGGCACCGAGAAGGTGACGACCACCGGGCGGGGCGTGGCCTCGGCCAGGGCGGCCAGGATCATGCGCCGGGGCACCGGGTTGATGGCGGGCACGCCCACGGGAAGGCCCAGCCCGGGCCGGGTGACGGTGCCCACCCCGGGCCCGTTGCCCAGCGCCGTGGCCGTCCCCGCCGGCGCCCAGGCCACCTCGGCGGTCATGCGGGCGCCGTCGGTGCAGTCGGGGTCGTCGCCGGCGTCCTTGACCACCACGCACCGCCGCGGGCTCTCGGCCTCCACCGCGAAGCGCACCCGGCGCCCGCCGGGCAGGGCCACCTCCACCTCGGTCGGAGCAGCCCCGCCCACCAGGCCCAGGGCGGCGGCCTTGGCCGCGGCGGCGGCGCAGGTGCCCGTGGTCCAGCCGGTGCGCAGCCCGGCGCCGGTCCGAGGCGACGAGGTGGCGGTCACTTCGGCCGCCCGGCGGTGGTGCCCGGCGCCGAGCGCCGGCGGAAGCCGTGGGCGTAGTCCGGCGAGTACAGGTGGCTACGCCGGCCGGCGCCGGCCAGGGCGTCGCCCACCAGCACCAGCACCGTGGTGCGGGCGCCGGTGGCCTCGAGGTCGCGTGCCAGGTGGCCCACGGTGGTGGTCACCACCTGCTGGTCGGGCCGGGTGGCCCGCACCACCACGGCGGCGGGGGTGTCGGCGGTGTAGGCCGAGCCGCCGGCCAGCAGCTCGGCCTGGAGCTCCTGGGGCCGGGCGGCGGACAGGAACACCGCCATGGTGGCCCCGGTGGCGGCGAAGGCGGCGATCGACTCGCCCGGCGGCACCGAGTCGGACGTCCGCCCCGGCAGTCGGGTCGCCACCACGCTCTGGGACACGCCCGGAACGGTGAGCTCCCGGCCCAGCACGGCGGCCGCCGCCGACAGCGAGGTGACCCCGGGGATCACCTCGAAGTCCCGCCCGTGCTCGACGCACCAGTCGATCTGCTCCTGCACGGCCCCGTAGAGCGACGGGTCGCCCGAGTGCAGCCGCACCACGGCGGCGCCGGCGGCGGCCCGGTAGACGTCGAGCACGTCCTCGAGGGTCATGGCCGCCGAGTCGTGCACCTCGACCCCGGCCCGGCAGTGGCCGAGCAGGGCCTCGGGCACCAGCGACGAGGCCCACACCACCACGTCGGCGCCGGCCAGGCGGTCGCGCCCCCGCAGGGTGATGAGGTCGGCGGCGCCCGGGCCGGCGCCCACGAAGGAGATCACGGCGCCCCCCGCTCGGGCCGGTGCGGAGGCACGACCACGGTGGCCAGGTACGACGCCTGCTCGCCGGCCCGCTCCGCCACCGGGCAGACCCGCTCGCCGTCGAGGCCGAGCAGCTCGCCCACCACCGCCCCGTCCAGGCGACCGGCCTGGCGCAGGCGCTCGGCCAGCTCGGGCAGGTGGTGCCCGCCCTTGTAGACCACCACGGCGGCGGCGGGGTCGGCCACGGCGGCGTCGAAGGCGTCGGTGCCGTCCAGGCCGGTGACCACGGTGAGCACCTCGGCCCCGTCGGCCACCACCGTGCCGGCCCGGGCGGCCAGGTCCTGGAAGGCCATGATCCCCGGCACCGTCTCCACCGGCACGGCCGGGCGCCGGGCTCGCACGGCGGCCACCACCGACGACACCGTGCTGTAGAGGTTGGGGTCGCCGAGGGTGACGAAGGCCACCCGCTCGCCGGCGTCGAGGTGCTCGACCAGCCGGCCGGCGGCCTCGGCGATGCCGGTGTCGCGGGCCGTGCCCTGGCGGGCCATGACGAAGACCAGGCGCTCGACGGCGACCTCGGGCGCGGCCCGGCGCACCACCGACTCGGCCCGACCCTCGACCTCGGGGTCGCTGACCGGGGCGAAGACGCGGTCGGCCTCCCGCAGCGCCCGGAGGGCTCGCAGGGTCAAGAGCTCGGGGTCACCGGGGCCCACCCCGACGCCGATCAGCGCTGCTGTCATCCCATGCCTCGTGGGACGGTCGTGTTCCCGCCCGCAGCCGGTCTCCTGGCTCCCGGATCGACGCTCATCCCCGCCTTCCCGTTGCCGGTGGCGTGCTGGGGGTTCGCTCCCCGGTCACAGTGGCGGCACCGCGCCGGGCT
>JAHWJR010000170.1 GCA_019348335.1 Actinomycetota bacterium | reverse complement strand
GGCGCCCGTTGCACGGAGCTGGACCAGCGCCGTCTGCTGCTCCGCCTGGCGGACTGCGCAGCGTCGCTAGGCGATGATCCGCCGTCCGGCCGCCGGCGCAGCCGGCTTGGCTGGACGGAGCAGAGGTGAGCGCCGCCGGAGGCGGCACCCCGCCCTCCCGGCGAGCGAAGCGAGCCTGTGCTGCTCCGCCTGGCGGACTCGCAGCGTCGCTAGGCGATGATCCGCCGGCGCCCGTTGGCACGGAGCTGGACCAGCGCCGTCAATCAGGGGACGCCTGTTGGTTCCTGAGCTCGGCGAGGGTGGTCCACAGCTCGGCGGCGGTGGGCTGGCCCACGAACGACGCCCTGACCTCGCCCTCGGCGTCGGCCACCACCAAGCAGGGGACGGCGTCGATCCCGTAGCGGCGGTGGAGATCGGGCCGGGTGCCCACCTCCACCTCCTCCACCACCACCTCGGGGCTGGCCAGAGGGGCCGCCCGGGTCAGCACCCCGGCACAGGTGGCGCAGGTGGCGGAGGTGAACACGGCCACCAGCCACGGGACGTCACCGCCGGTGAAGTCCGCCCGGTCGAGCTGGGCCGGCACCGCCCACCGGGGTGCCGTAGGAGGATCGGGCCGGCGGCGCTGGAGGAGCACGGCCACGGCAACGGCCACGACGACGAGGACGGCGGCGACGAGGAGACGTTCCATGCCAGCCTGCTAGGGAAGGGGGATTCCGAGGACAGTGGAGATGCCGGCGTCGTCGGTGGGCGAGAGGTCCCGCTCCACCACCACGGGTCCGTCCGCCTGCACCAGCAGCGGCAGCGGTGCGCCCCCAACCTGCTCGGTCAGGTCCACTCGCTGGCGTCCCGCGGCGGCGAGCTCCACCTCCTGCAGTCCCTCCAGAGGCGTCGTCTGCCCGCCGTCGAGGACGGCCACGGAGACGCGCACCGGCTCGGCACCGGGGTTGTGGACGTACAGGCGGTCGCCCGAGGGGTAGGGCAGGTCGTTGCCGGCCAGGAGCCACGCCGGCGCCGCCAAGGGAGCACCGGGGGCCGACGACCAGCCCCGGCGGGACGAGGGGGGGCCAGCCGTCAGCTCGCGTTCGACCACGACAGCGACGTCGTTGACCGAGCGCACCGACGAGGAGTGGCCCACGCCGCCAGCCACCGCCTCGATCTCGGCAGCGTCGATCACCAACTGGGAGCGGGCGGCCACGGTCCGCTCGACGGGAACGGGGAAGTCGCCGTTGTCGGGCACCACCTCGAGGCTGACCACCGCGTCCCGCTCGCCGGGGTTGTACACGTGCCACCGCTCGCCCTGGCCGTCGCCGTGCACCCCCGCCGGGAAGGTCCACACGTCGGCCGGCGCCGGCGCAGCCAGCGCCAGGGAGAGGCCGCTGCGCCCTCCGCTGCCGTCGAAGCGCTGCATGCGCTGGACGACCAGCCGGCCGCGGCGGGTGGTGACCTCCGTGGCGGTGACCTCTCGGCGGCGGACGACGTCCCCCAGGTCCACGATCGTCGTCGAGCGGGCCCTGATCGGCAACCCGCGCAGCGCCTCGGGCTCGTCTCGGCCCTGATCGGTGGCGAAGCTCACGTCGACGATGGCGTCGTCGGCGAAGGGGTTGAACAAGGTCAGCAACTGGGTGGCGTCACGGGACGTGGCCCCGTTGGCCAGGTACCAGCGGTCGGAGGCGGCCGAGGAGCACGATGCCACCCCACTTCCGCCGCTGGAGCGCAACGCCCGCTCCACGGCCAGGCCGCCGCCGTCCATCTCCACCACGACCGACGCGGCAGCGCCGTCGACTCCGTCGGCCACGCCGACGGAGACCCCGTCGTGGGCTCCGACATCCACCCGCTCGGACACCGGTGCTCCGTCACCCGTCACCCACGTCAGTGAGCCGCTGCGAGGCTGATCCCCGTGGTTGGCGATCAGGACGGCGTGGTTGCCGTCGACGCCCGTTGCCGGGCAGAACCAGGTCGACGAGAGGGACCCGACGGGATCGCTCACCGGCATGGCGAACGAGGCGGCCGTCCCGAAGGGAGAACCGTCGTCGTTGCCGATGTCGCGGACGTCGGCGGCGGCCATGGCGGCCAGGACGGCGACCAGGGCCATCAGCACCGGGGCACGCCGGACGGTCATCTGCGCCGCACCGGCCGGGGGCCCCGAAGGACCAGCCGCAGGACCAGGAACCACAGCGCCGCCTGCCCGGCGACGGCGAGCCACCGCAGCGGCGAGGTTCGGTAGCGCAGGGTGGCCGGGCCTGCCTCGTCGACCGTGAAGACGTTGGCCCAGCCCAGAGCCTCCGCACGCTCAGCCGCCTGGCCGCCGGTCCGCAACTGCCAACGGGGTGACGACGCCTCGGCCACGTAGATGCGTCCGGGCGCGACCTCGCCCCGGAAACGGGCGTGGGAGCCCTCGCCGAGCACGGGCGCCGACGCCGACAGGTCCTGGCGGACGGCGGCGGGGAAGAGCTCGGGAGCGTCGACGGCGGCACCCTCGCCCAGGGCCGCACGCACGGGCACCCACGCCGCGTTCTCGTAGATGACCAGGGCCGGGTCGACGTCGATGCGACGCAGGTCCAGTTGCTGGCCCACGGTCGCCACCAGGCCGGCGGGAAGCGGCCGGTGGAGGGTCGCGTCCCGCGCCGGCGCCGCCTGCTCGGCCAACACGAGGTACCGGACCCCGAGCGGACCGAGGAGGCGCCCCAGCCGCTCGGTACGCCCCTCGGCGGCGAGGCGCAGGGCGTCCCCCACCAGGTGTCCCGACGATCCGAACCCCCCGGCCCAGCGGGCGGTCAGGCTGGAAGCACCGTCGCGGGACAGGCCGTAGGCCAGCCCCTCGTCCAACCGGGAGCCGGCCACCGGCAGCACCTCGGGATCGCCCAGCCACAGCACCCGGAAGGCGCCGGCCCCGGCGACCTCGTCGCTCTCCATGAAGGCGAGGGTCCGGTCGAAGTCGCTGCCGGGCGTGCCCCACTCGCCGTCGACGGCACCCATCAGGACCGGCACGGTGGCGACGGCGACGGCGCCGGCGGCCACCAGCGAGGCCACCTGGCGCCACCCGAACCGGTAGCCGGGCAGGTCCCGCTCGAAGGCGGCCATGCCCACGGCAGCGGCCAGGGCCAGCGCGGCAGCGGCCGGGGCCAGGAGCACCTCGGCCGGCGGCAGCGGCACGCCGGTCAGGCCCCGGCCACCGGCCCAGACCAGGGCCCAGCACACCAACGCCACCGTCCACGCCCGTGCCGCCCAGGTGAATCGCCAGCCCCGGCCGACGAACAGCGCCAGCGCCGCCGCCAGCGGCACGGCCCACCCGAACGCCGAGAGCCCCACCTTGCCCGTCTCGAGCCGGAGCAGCTCGCCCACCCCGAGATCGTCGGTGCCCAGCGGGGAGATGCCGGCCATAGCCGACCACCCGCTGCCGCCGGCGACCGGCACGAAGTCGAGCGCCCACGGCAGGTGCAGCACGGCGGCGACCACGGCGGCGCCGGTGGCCACCGGCACGGCGCGCCACGCTCCACGGGGGCGGCCGGCGAGCAACGAGCCGACGACCAGGGCCAGCGCCAGCACCGGCACCAGCACGACCGCCAGCGGCACGAACGCCCCCACGAGGGCGAGCAGGAACCCGAGGGCGAGGATGGGGTGCCACACCGGTCGGGACGGGCGTCGGGGGACATCCTCGCCCTCGACCGGTTCCGCCGGAGGGGCGAAGGGCTCCTCGCCCGTGGCGGCCAGGAGGCGGGCCAGGATCCACGGCGCGGCGGCGTAGAGCAGCAGACCGTCCCAGCGCCCACGGCTCAGGGCGTCGTAGGGCAGGGGGACCACCGCGTAGACGATCAGCCCGACGGCTTGCGTCCGCGCCGAGCCCAGCGGCGCGCACAGCCGCCAGGCCCCCACCAGCCCGACGGGCAGGGTGCCGAGCACGAGCAGTTGCTGGAGCAGGCCCATGCCGCCCAACAGGCCGAGGCCGCTCAGGCCGATGAGGGCGAACGCCGTCGGGGCCGGTGCCTCCGACCCCAGCCCGGCGGATCGCCACCCGCTGAGGTACTCCCCGAGAAGCGACAGCGGGCCCTGGTCGAAGGTGGGCAGGCTGGCGAAGGCCGGAAGGGGCTCTCCGATCAGGTCGCGGGAGCCGATCAGCACCACCAGGGCCACCACCACGGCGGCGGCGACGGCGAAGCGGCGGGGACCGCCCGCCAGCGAACCGCCGACGCCCCGGCGAAGATCGGACAGGGAGGCCCGCACCCGGTCGCCTCGACCCAGCTCGCCCCGGAGGTAGGCGGTGATCCGGGTGCTGCCCCGGTTCTGCAGGCGACGCACCTCGCCGTCCCGCAACCTGCGCAGCGCCCGCAGCGCCCGGCGCCGCCGGCGGACCTCTCCCAGGCGCCGGGCGTTCCAGGACCAGGCACCGAGGACGTCCACGGCCTGGGACACCCTGCCGGCGGCCACGGCGTAGACCGCCTCGACCACCGCCAACAGCGCGGCCTGGGGCAGCACCCGCAGCAGGTGGAACGGGCCGTAGCACACGAGCATGGTCCGCAACCGGTGACGGGCCAGCAGGCGGCGCC
>JAHWJR010000169.1 GCA_019348335.1 Actinomycetota bacterium | reverse complement strand
CGTCGTGCTGGCCGAAGCCCCGGAACGTGACCGGGAACTCCTTGCTCGCCACCTCTTCGGCGCCGAGGGCGTCCTCAGTGCTCACCCCGACAATGGTACGAGCCGGGGTCCCGCCGATCGTGGACCCCCGCAGGCCGCTTTACAGAAGTCCTCCGGTGACGTCGTCGAGCCCTTCGAGCACCCCGTCGAGCACGTCGGTGAGCGGGTCGATCAACGGGTCGAGCAGGCCGTCTGACCCCCCTGCCGGGGGCGGCGGCGGCGGGGCCGGCGCCGACGGGGCCGGAGCCCGCGGCGCCGGCGGCGGTGCCGGGGCGGGACGGGTCGTCGGACGCGGCGACGGGGGCGGCGCCGGCCGCCGCGAGCCCGGCGGCGGCGCCGGGGTGAAGACCGGTTCGGGCGACGGCACCCGGAACCGCAGGGGCGAGCGGTTGACCGCCTGGTCGAGGGCCTCGAGCAGAGCCGCCCGCGGCGCACCCTGGTCGAGCGCCACGATGCCCCAGCCGGCGCCGGCGGAGCGCAGCTCGAACACTTCCCGCCACCGCTGCTCGAAGTCGCCCCCCTCGCCGAGCAGGGCGATGGCCGCGCCCACCACCACCTCCCCCACCGGGCGCTGCTGCTGCTCGGCCAGCAGGGCGGCGTCGAAGGCGGGCTCGTGCAAGAGGCCGGGAAGGACGGTGGTGAAGAAGGCCAGGTCGGGGGCGAAGTCGCCAGGCAGGGAGTCGGTCAGGCCGGTGGAGAGGCCCTCGAGCCGCGACTGGAGGGCGATGGCCTCACCGAGGAAGCGACGGTCCCACGGATCGGGGACCTCGCCGATGTGCAGCGGGCTGGGCGCCAACGGCAGCTCCCCGGCGGCGGGGACCGCCACCTGGCGCAACGGCGGGAGACCCCCGTCGAGCGTCCGCCCGCCCGACGACAGCTCGGCGTCCCCCTCGTAGACCGCGAAGGTGGCGCCGGCCGAGCGGGACAGGCGGGCGGCGCCGTGGTCCAACGTCAACCGGGCGCCTCCCGCCTCGACCGCCACCTCGTCCTCGGCCACCACCAGGGCGTCCCCGGCCACCAGCGCCGCGACCTTGCCCACCTCCCCGACCTCGACCCGCGATGCCTCGCTCGAGCCGTTCCCGGCCCGCAGCTCGATCGTTCCTCCGGCCGGCAGCTCCAGCACCGCCCCGCCGCCGACCATCTCGACCGACCCGGGCAGGGCGATCTCGTGAGGCCCGGAGCCCACCCGTCGCTCGCCTTGCGGCCCGTGGACCACGGCCTCGCCCGAAACCTGGAGCCGGGCCACCGACGGCCGGCTGGACGCCTCCGGGCCGCCGGTCGCAGCCAGGACCACGGCCGCGGCCAACACCACGATGTTGGCGAGGGCGAGGATGCGAACGACGGGAGTGATCCTCACCGCGCCACCCGGGAGGACGTCCCGTTGCCGCGGCCGTGGGCGGAGATGGGAGTCTCGGCGGCGGGCAGCACCAGGGTGAAGGTCGACCCCTGACCCGCTCGCGATCGGCACGTCAGACCGCCCCCGTGGGCCTGGGAGACCTGCCGGACCAGGGCCAGGCCCAGCCCGAGACCGCCGAACCGGCGGGTCGCCGAGCCGTCACCCTGGGCGAAGTCACCGAAGATCGACTCGAGGCGGTCGGCGGGGATGCCCACCCCGCGGTCGCTGACCGACAGCTCGACCGTGGGCGCCACCCCGTCGCCGCCGGCTCGGGCAGAGAGCACCACCTGTCCCCCACCTGGGGAGTACTTGACGGCGTTGTCGATCAGCTCGTCGATCATCTGGTCGAGGTAACGCCGGTCGCCCTCCACCGCGGGCGTGCCCCGGCTGACCCGGCGGACCACGGTGTGGCGCTCGTTGATCCGATCTCTCCAGCGAGCCTCGGCCGCCTCGAGGAGGTCGTCGACGGGAACCGCCTCGGTCCGCAGCTCGAGCCGACCGGCGGAGACCGTGGCGAAGTTGACCAGGCGGGTGATGACCCGCTCGAGCTGTCCGGCCCCGAGCAGGATCTCCGAGGCGAACTCGCGGGCCCGCTCGGGCGGGAAGTCCCGGCTGGACAGCATGGCGGCGTAGGCCTTGATCGGTGTCAGCGGCGTCTTCCACTCGTGACTGATGTTGGCCAGGAACTCGGTCTTCATGCGCTCGACCTCACGCTCGGGGCGCAGGTCGCGCAGCACCACCACGCCACCGCCGATCTCGCCGGCCGGGCCCCGCACCGCGCCGCACGAGACCGCCACGGGGACGGTGGAACCGTCCCGGCGGGTGACCGCGCCTGTGGTGCTCCAGGGCTCGATGCGGGGCATGGCCATGCGAGCGGTGAGATCGTCGCCCGAGGTGCCGGCCAGCGCCAGTGAGGTCACCGACTCCCCGCAGACGTCGGCGGCGGGCAGGTCGAACAGCTCCTCGGCGGCGGCGTTGAAGTCGGTCACCGTGCCGGCGGCGTCGACCGCCATCAGGGCCTCGCCCATGCCCGCCACCACCGCCTCGAGCCGGCTGCGCAGCCGGGCCTCGTCGATGGCCGCGTCCCGCAGCTCGCCGGTCATGGCGCCCAGCCCCGCCGCCATGGAGTCGAACGCCTCGCCCAGCGTGCCCAACTCGTCGTCCCGCTCGAGGCCGGCCCGGGCGTCGAGGTTGCCGGCGCGGATCTCCTCGGCCGTACGGGTCAGACGACGCAGGGCGGCACCGATGCGCTCGCCGACGAGGCCGGCCAGCAGCAGGGCGGCCAGGGCGGCGCCCAGGGCGACCAGGAAGAGCGTGCGGAACAGCGACTGCCGGGTGTCGTCGACCACCGTGGTCGGGGCCGACACCACCACCGCGAACACCGGCTCGCCGCCGGCCACCGCGTCGGCGGCCACGAAGCGGTCGCCGACGACCTGGCGCGTCGGTTCTTCGCCATCGAGCGCGGCACGGGCGGCAGCGAGCACCGTCTCGGCATCGGGCTGGGCCCCGATGTCCTTCAGCACCTCGTCGCGGTCGGCCACGGCCAGGCTCAGCTGTTGGTCGACCTGGACCCGAAGAGCCAGGTACGCCTCGTCGACGGGCTTGGCGGCGAACACCACTCCCACGAACACCGACCGCCCGCCCACGCTCACGTTGACCGGCGCCGCCGCGGCGGCCAAGGGTTCGCCGTTCACCACGGTCAGCGACAGGTGCTCCTTGCGATCGCTGAGGGTGTTCCGCACCGCCTGGCTGCCGGAGATGCCGACCTGCATGCTCGGGCTGCTGACCTCGGTGCCGCCCAGCACCACCCCGTCGTCGGTGGCGTAGGCCAACAACGAGCCCTTGTTGAGGAAGGCTTCGGCGATCGTCGCCAGATCGGATTTCAGCTGCTCGCCGGCGAGCTGGGCCTGCGGCGAGTCCGGGGCCTCGGCCAGGGCGAGGTACCGCCCCACCTCGGCCGCGCCGCGGGCGGATCCGAGGACCTGGGCGACGAGCTTGGCGCTCAGCCTGGCGTCGTTGGCCGCACGGTCGAGCTCGTGGACCTCGGTGGCGGCCCGGGTCCCGACACGAAGGAGGGCCTCGTCCTCGATCCGCTCGACGAGCACGGCCGACAGCGCCACGGAGACGGCCAGCACCACGAGCAGGACCGTCCCCGTGGCGGCGGCCGCCACCCGGGCGGAGATGGACCGTTGGCTGGCGGTGGACAGCGCCGAGCCCAGGCCCAGGGCGCCCAGCACCCGTGCGCCGTTGGCCACGGCATCGAGGTCGGCGAGGGAAGGCCAGAGGGTGATGGCCTCGGCCAGTGCGAGCAGCCCCAGGCCGAGCCACAGCTGGCGGCGGGAGGCCACCTCGCCGGCGCGGGCGGAGCCGGCGGCGAGCAGGGCCAGCCCCAGCAGCCGGGGGACGACCACGGCCGCCGCTCCGGCATCGGCCACGAGGAGCGACCCGTGGAGGAACGCCGCCAGGCCCACGCCGGCGAACCCGGCGGCGAGCAGGACCCGGTCCTGGCGGCGGCCGCCCAGGAGGTGGCCCCGCAGGACCACCCCGACGCCGGCGACGGCGACGAGGAAGAGGACGAACTCGGCGGCGAAGCCCAGCTGGGCTGACGCGGCGCTCACGTCGTCGTCCTCACCGCCCCATGGGCGCGCGCCGCGCGGACATCCCTCTGGTCATCGGCACGCCAGGAGTGGAACTGTAGGACTTGTTGCACCGGGCGACGGCCGGTCCCCAGGGGCGGACGCAACCGGCACTACCCTCGGCCACAGCGTGATCACGCTCATGGTCCTCCTCGCTGTCGTCGCCTTGTCCGGGGCGGTCGTGCTCCTCGTCGTGCGAGAAGAGCCCCAGCCTGCCACGCCGCCGCCCGGGTCCCAGGTGCAGTCGCCCTCGCCCGAGCAGGAGGCGCCCGAGCAGGAGGCGCCCGAGCAGGAGGCGCCGGCGCCGGCCGCAGGCCAGCCCCGGGCATCCATGCGCAGCGTCGCCCCGCCGACGCGGCACCCGATCCGCTCGGCGGTACTCCTCGTGTTCCTCCTCGCCACGGTGGGAGCCCTGCTGGCGCTCGCCGTCGCCGTGGCCCTGGGCCTGCTGGTGATGGCCATGCGCGCCGGCGTCGGGTGACGCACCCCGACTCG
>JAHWJR010000168.1:3384-4581 GCA_019348335.1 Actinomycetota bacterium | reverse complement strand
CCTGCCGGCGATGGCCCTCGTCGCTGCGGCCGGTGGCCTGGCCCTGGCCCTGCGCCGCTGGCGGCGGTCCCACGCGGCCGCCGGGGCGGGGCCGGGCGACCGCCAGATCGTGGCCCAGGCCCTCGGCCGCGCCGTCGAGCCGTGACCGCCCCGGTCGACACCGACGCCGACCGTGCGGCGCTGGAGGCCGAGCGGGACTTCCTCCTGCGCTCCATCGAGGACCTCGAGGCCGAGCGGGCCGCCGGCGAGCTCGACGACGCACGCTACCGGGAGCTCCTCGACCGGTACACGGCCCGGGCCGCCGCCGTGCTGCGGTCGCTCGAAGGCGGCGATCTCCCCGGGCCGGCCGCCCCACCCGCTCCGGGGCGCCGGGGGCTCCTGGCCGGCGCCGGCGTGGTCGCCGTGGCCGCCGTGGCCGGCGTCCTGCTGGCGTCGTCGCTGGGGTTGCGCCAGCCGGGCCAGACGGTGACCGGCAACGACCAGAGCGGCGCCGACCCCGCCGCCGCCTTCGCCCGCAACGTGGAACTGGCTCCCGACGACGTCGACGCCCGGCTGGCCTACGCCCGGTTCCTGCTCGCCTCGGGCGAGCCGGTGGACGCGCTGCGGGAGTTCGACTCAGCGGCCCGCCTCGACCCGGGCAACGCCGAGGCCCCCGCCTACGGGGGCTGGATCCTCTTCCTGGCGGGGCTGCACGAGGAGGCGCTGTCCCGCCTCGACGCCGCCGTGGCCGCCGACCCCGACTACCCCGACGCCCACTTCTTCCGGGGGATGGCCCTGCGCGAGGGGCGGGACGACGCGGCGGGTGCCGCCGAGGAGCTGCGCACCTACCTGGCCCTGGCACCCGACGGCCCTCTGCGGGAGCAGGTCGAAGCGGTGCTGGCCGAGATGGAGGCGGGCGCCGGCGAGAGCGGCGGCGGGTGAGCAGCCGGGCGCAGCGCGCTACGGGGAGCTGCCGTCGCCGGGACCGGTGCGGTACTGGTCGTTCTTGCTGGAGAACGTCTCACCCTGGAGCACCTGGACGACCACCTGGTCGAGCGTCGTGGGCCCGACCGCGCCGATGAGCTTGGCCATCACCACCCCCCGCCCGTCGACGACGTAGGTCTCAGGGATGCCGAAGACGCCGAAGTCGAGCGCCGCCCGTCCGCTCGGGTCCATGGCCTGGGGGAAGGTGAGGCCGAACTCGTCCCGGAACGCCCG
>JAHWJR010000168.1:0-3284 GCA_019348335.1 Actinomycetota bacterium | reverse complement strand
GACGGGGGGTAGCGGAAGCGGCGGCGGATCTCGTGGCCGGGGCTGACCAGGCGTGACTCCACCATGCGGCCCCCTTCATCGAGGGTGAGCACGGCGTAGATCTGAGAGCCGGGGACGTACAGGCTGAGTCGCTCGGGCGTCCCGGGAAGGGCGTGCACCTCTCTCACGTTGCCGGCGGCGTAGGGCTCGAGATCGACGAACTGGTCGCCACTCAGCTCGAAGATCTGCTCGCTGGCCACCGAGCCGGGCCCGCTGGTCACCGTCTCGGCAACGCTGAGGCGAGGGACCCCCCGGGTGACGGCGATGACCTCCCGCAGGCGGTCGGCGGCCGGAGGCCCCGGAGGCCAGACCAGCGCCGCCTCGTACCTACCAGCCGTCCATCCAGGCGCCGACGCCTCGACGGCGATCGTCGTCGTGCCCTCGCCCAACGCCAGCTCCTGGGTGAAGCAGCCGGCCCCACAGGGCCTGGGCAGCACATCGGCGCTGGTCCCGTCGGGCTGGCGCAGCGACACCCCCACCTCCGTGTCGGGCACCGGTCCTGACGGGGAGAACACCCGGAGGTCCAGCCGGGAACCGTCACTGCTCAGCTCGACGTTGAGCTGCCCGGCGAGGCCGGCGTCGCGGGTGATCGGCTCCTCCAGCGGCGGCGGCCCGAGCAGGGCCTCGGCGGCGATCGCCGGCGGCGGCGGCGGCTGGTTGGCCAGGACTCCCGCCATGACGAGCACCACGGCAAGCAGCACCACCTCTGCCGTGGTGGTGCGCCGCAGCAAGCGGAGCCGTTGACGGCCGATCCCCCAGCGACCCGCGGCGGCGAGTGCCACGGCGACGGAAAAGACCGCGACCTTGGCCAACAGCAGCTGGCCATAGGTGGTCGACCACAGGTCGCCCCAGGTGGGCACCAGCAGCAGGGCCGAGACCGTGCCGGCACCGGCCAGCACCAGCACCAGCGCCAGCGCCAGGCGGGCGTAGCGGCGCAGGACCGCCGGCCACGGGCCGCCCTGGCGTCGTGCCCGCCAGAGCTTGACCACGACCACGGCGAGGGCACCGGCCCAGGTGGCGCTGGCGACGAGGTGGACGGTGTCGACCATGCCACCGAGCAGACCCTCGACCGACGCGGCGTGGCTCCGGGCCGACCAGGCGCCGGCTCCGGCCACCAGCATGACCAGGGTCGGGGCGGCCCGGCGCGACACTGAGTACGCCCACACAGCAGCGGCGAGCAGGGCGACGGTCAACCCGGCGACGAGCGCGGCGGAGGACGCGGTGCCCCGCAGGCGTAGCACCCACTCCCCGCCAGCGCCGACGAGGGCCACGGCGAACCCCAGCCGGACGGGAAGGACCCAGGGCCGGTCCCGCTCCACGAGGGCCAGGGCGAGGGGCCCGGCGGCCAACCCCAGGCCGAGGTAGAAGGCCCAGCTGGCCACGGTCGACCACGGCCCCGCGCTCGTCGACGTCACCGGTGTGGGGATCGCCCCCTCGACCTCGCCCACGGCAAAGGAGAACTCGCCGAAGGTGCCGTGATCGTCGATGGCGGAGAACGCCTGCCACGCCACGACGTAGATCCCGTCCTCCAGGCTCCGGGGGACGGGGACCTGCATCGCCACACCGCCGGCGGGCACCTCGAGGGGCGGCAGGTCGACCTGGGCGCCTCCGGCCGTTTCCAGGCGCAGCACCGCCGTGGCCGGATCGGGTGGCTCGCTGAACTCGAGCACCACGGCGTCGGGCGCCGTTCCCAGTCGCTGTCCCTGGCTCGGCGACGTGCTGACCAGGAAGGCGTGGGCACCGGCCGGCGACGCCGCCATCAACAATCCGGCGGCCACCACCACGGCGCTGACCACCACTCCGGTGCACGTCGTCCGTCCCGGGAAGAAGCGACTGCTCCGACCGCCGCCCGCCGGGATCCCACGGCGGCGCACCATCACCATGAGCGCGCTGGCCCGATCATCCGAAAACCCTCACGCTGGCCGCCTTCGCACGACACCTTGTAGCACCGCCGGTCATGGTGACGGCCGGGGGCCCGGTGAGCAAGCCGCGCCGTGCTCGTGTCCGGGCACCTCTTCGGAGTGCGCCAGCACGCCGGAGTCTCACCTCCTACACTCTGTCGTCGGTGGTGCTTGCTCTTCTTGCCGTGGTGTCCGGGGCGCTGTCGGTCACGATCCCGTGCTGCCTGCCGATGATCCCGGCCTATCTCTCCTATGTGTCCGGGGCCAGTGACGGGAGCCCCGGTCCAGAAGCTCGGTCGGCGGCGCTCCGGGCGGCGCTGGTCTTCGTCGCCGGGTTCGCCGTGGTGTTCGTGACGCTCGGGGCATCGCTCGGCGTCGGGCCGGTTCTCGTTCGCGCCCTGCCCGGCGTCGAGCGAGTGGCCGGCGTGGTCATCATCGCCATCGGCCTGCGCCTGGCGGGGATTCTGCACGTTCCGCGAGCGCTCCGCCGCTCGCGGCCGAGATTCACGGTACCGGTCGCCACCGGCGCCAGCGGCTTCCTCCTCGGAATGGCATTCGCCCTGGGCTTCGTGCCCACCCTCGGCCCGGTGCTGGCCGCCGTCTTCACGCTGTCGAGCAGCGGTGACACGGTGATCCAAGGGGCCGTTCTGCTCGGTCTCTACGCCGCAGGGTTCGGCATCCCCTTCGTCGCCATGGCGCTGGGGCTCCACCGGGCGACGACGACGCTGGCGTGGCTGCGGGGCAACCTCGCACGCCTCCAGGCCGCCGGCGGTGTTCTCCTGGTCGGTGTGGGGGTGCTGTTCGTGACCGGGGCCTGGCGCACCTTCTTCATCCCCGTCGCCGCCCGCCTGTCCCGCCTGGGCTGGCCACCCATTTGACCGAGAAGGGGCTCGCCCCCACGTCGTCGGCCGGCCACCAACCCCGGCCGCAGCGAGCCGGACAGGAGCTCGTCACCGAGGGCGCTCTGGTGCCCGGCCGGCGCCGTCGATGGTGGATGTGGGTGCTCGTGGCGGTTGTAGGAGCGGTGGTTGCGGTGGTCAGCTTCGCTTTCCAGCCCGAGGCCGCCGACGAGCTGGCGCTCACCGTGACCCTCGACGGGCCGGCACCGCCCTTCGACTTGGAGAACGTCCGCCCGGGCCAGCCAAGGGTGTCGCTGGCTGACGTGGCGGACCGACCGACGGTCGTCAACGTGTGGGCGTCCTGGTGCACTCCCTGCCGCCGGGAGATGCCCGCCCTCGCCGCAGCCCACCGGCAGTTCGGTGACCGGGTGGCCTTCCTCGGAGTCAACCACCAGGACACTCGCGACCTCGCCATCGAGCTTCTCGACGAGACCGGGGTGGCCTA